>DATLUO010000062.1 GCA_035533075.1 Pirellulales bacterium
CGCCGGCCACTTCCGCACTTCGGTGTGGAAAGGGCTGGAGATCATCGAGGGCCTACGCGGCCACGTCTCCGGGCTAGGCGTGCCGACCTACGTGGTCGACGGCCTGCACGGCGCGGGCAAGATTCCGCTGATGCCGAACTACCTCGTCTCGGCCAGCGAGAACGCCGTGATCCTGCGCAACTGTGATCTTGTTGGAAGGGGGAGGGCCTGCTGTTCCGCTACGCTCCTGAAGACAAGGACGGCGGCGAGCAGAGCCACTATCCCTCGTTGGGCGTCAGCGGTCTTCTTGGCGGCCAATCTGGCCCCTTGATCCCCGTCGGCAACCGCCGCATGGCCCGCCGCGAAGAGCACGAGGCCGACTCTGACTCCCTCTCCCACCGGGGGAGAGCTGGGGTGGGGGTGGCCGAAGTCGAGTCGAACGGCAACGGCCACCACAACGGCAACGGTCACGCCAACGGCAGCGATGACTCCCTCTCCCTCCTGGAGAGGGCCGGGGTGAGGGCGGCGAAGCCGAAGAACGGGCATGCCAAGCTCAACGGCAACGGCCACGCCAATGGGAACGGCAAGTCCCTCTCCCTCGGAGAGAGGGCTGGGGTGAGGGCGGATGGCAACGCCACCTTCCCCACCTTGCCGATCATCGATCGGCTCTCCTGAACCTGTTCGCCAATTTGCAACGAAGGCGCCGCGGGCCGGCCTCAAATCCGGCCCGCGGTTTTGTTTATCGTAGCAGGCACACTCCGTGTGCCGACGCCACGTCCCAACGGAGGATAGCCTTCCCAGGCCTTCCCAGGCCGTCTCGGATGCCATGTGTCCAGCGCTTTGCTAGAATCGTTGGTGTCGCAAAAGCCGCGAGGAAGCTATCGTCATGCCCGACCGCATCTATATCGAAACCACAATCGTGAGCTACCTGGCCGCACGGCCCAGCCGCGACGTGGTGATTGCCGGTCATCAGCAGACGACGCACGAATGGTGGGACACTCGGCGAGAAAGTTACGAACTGTGTGTCTCCGAAGTCGTGTTGGAGGAAGCGGCACTCGGCGACCCGCAGGCGGCTCAAGACCGGCTTGAGCTCCTGAACGACATGACGCTCCTGCCAATCGCGCCCGAAGCACTGCCGTTGGCTGAGGCGTTGGTTCAAGCAGGCGCCTTACCGGAACAGGCCGCCCACGATGCGCTGCATATTGCCGTCTCAGCCGTGAACGGAATACCATATCTGTTGACGTGGAACTGCCGGCACCTGGCGAATGCGACGATGCGGCCCATCATCGAACCGGTCTGCGCAGCAAAGGGGTTTAAGGCGCCGATTATCTGCACGCCCGAAGAACTCTTGGGAGCAAAGCCATGAACGATCCTATTGTCGACGAGGTTTGGAGAATCAAGAACGAGTTGGCCGCTCGCTTCAACTACGACCTGAAAGCCATCTACGACCACCTGAAGCAACGCGAGAAGGAGCGGGAAGAAAAAACTGGCCGCAAGTTCGTCTCCTACCCTCCACGCCGCGTTGAGCCGCCCTCAGCGCCACAGCCGAGCACACCGGCGGCGCCGGTTCCCGCGAACACGACATTACCGGACGCAACCCCAGCCGCTGAGCATTAGGGCCGCAAGCCGCCGATATGCGAGATCGACCATGGTGAAGCGCAGCGACATTCGATTCAGCCAACTCCAGGCATTTCTCGAATGGCTCGGCGTTTCGCGAACTCACGACAAGCGGGCCTGGCGTTTCGAGCACGAGCGATCGGGAACGATTTTCGTCTTCCGCCGCTATCGCCGAGCCGAACGCGTATTCATGCCTAGCCTATTTGGCATCCGCTGGCAGCTCGACGGCCACGGCATGGTGCCTGACCAAGCGTTGGATTGAGTCGTCGATGACGACGCGCGCGTGAGGGAGCTGCGCCGTCGTAGGCTCAGCCCCGTCGTAGGCTCAGCGCCGTCGTAGGCTCAGCGCCGTCGAGTGGGCGATTCGCCCAGACGAGCCAGCAGCGGGCAGAGCATCGTCAGTGTCGGCTCGTCGGCGCTTTGCAGTAGATCGTCGAAGAGTGCTTTCGCCCGGTTGCGAAGAGTTGCGAGCGAGTCGGGCTGCCCGCCAAGGGGCAACAGGTCATGAGCCGTCGTTCCCAGTGCCCCCGCAAGCCTGCCCAATAGATCGATGCCAGGGGCGGCGGCACCACTTTCGAGCTTCCAAACGTAGCTGACGGCGACATGCGCCTGGCGAGCCAGCTCGACTTGCGTCATCCCACGAGAGGAGCGAACTTGGCGCAGCCGGGCGGCGAATTGCTCGACAATCTGGGCATGCTTGATGGTGGTCTTGCGCTTGGCCATGGCTCCCCCGTTGGGTTTTCGAGAAAACCGGCCAGCAAGCACTACTCGCTATTGAGGGTATTGACACTCACTATTTGATAGCTAGACTAGCAGAACGGCTTGCGGCGCCGTCGCCAGCCTTCTTGGCAGGCGGCCCAACTCGCCACGAGCGGTTGCATTTCACCAACTTGGCGTTTGTTTGCAAAGGAGGCTCGCGATGGGTCGTGCGTGCTTGGCTGGACTGCTTGTGGCAATATTTTTGGCGAGCTCGTTCGCGTGTGGGGCGGCACGCGCCCACGGCGGGCGCTGCAGCTATGGCGAGTGGCAGCGGAAGAAGCCGGGCTGCTACATGAAAAAGATGACGCTGCCCGGAGGCGGAGCTCGGTACCTGTGGTTCTTTGAACGCGACCGGGAATGGATGTACGTCTTCAATCCCTACGAGCCGCGACGTTGGACGGCGCGGTACCCGACGAAACTCAACGCGCAGTGCGATGAACCTGAAGTCGCCGCGGAGATGTGTCGCGAAGGCCAGGATCCGGTCCAAGCCGAATGGCAGCCTCCCGCTGCGCCCGGGGTTCCGCTAGAAGCGGAGAACCTGGAAGGCCAAATGGTGCCCGTCGATGCGCCGAATCCGCGCGACTTGCCGCGGGGCATTTAGCGTCGGCGCGGAGCCGCACGTCCCGCGACAGCGGCTGGCGAGTCGCGCTGGATCCCCCGGCGGTCCCAATCGCCGCCAAAAGCCCGCCCTGTTGCCCTCAGGTCTTTGCGACCGCGTTCGGCCCGATAGACCTCGAAATCATCGGGATAATCGAGTATGAGAGACGAATCACCGACCAATCGTGGAGACTCCGCCACTCTGGCCGTCGAGAGGTTTAGCTCGGGCGATGACCCGGGCCGCGTTACGATTGTGCCCGTGACAGGCGAGCCTGAGCTTAATCTCGTCGGAAGGCTGCGCTACGCGGTCACCGTAGAGGAGATGGGGCTAAGTTCAAGTTTCGCGGTTTCCGGACATAGTTCGAGCCGGCCGTCGCGTTGGGTGCGGCGGCAAAACAGCAGTCGTTGAGCCGTAATTCGCGAGACAGAGCTCGCGTCGGCTTGGTCAGCCCGCGTGGCTGATAAATTCGA
>DATLUO010000063.1 GCA_035533075.1 Pirellulales bacterium
CCTAACCCGGATGATTCACCGGCCCCCGAACTTGGCGCGCAGACTGCGCGAACACCAACCCGAAGCGCAAGCGAGCTAAGTCCTTTGCTGATCCTCGCTTGCGCTTCGGGTTGGTGTGGGCCGGTGAATAATCCGGGCTAAGACCTAAGACCCAAGACCTACAAATTCCTGAACCCCGAACCCCGAACCCCTCCCAGTGTCCGACCTCCCTACACTCCCTGCTCGCGAACCCGACAGCCACAAAGGCGACTTCGGCAGCGCCTTGCTGGTCGGTGGAGCACGGGGCATGACCGGCGCCATTTCTCTGTCGGGCATGGCCGCGCTCCGCGGCGGAGCCGGGTTGGTGAAGCTGGCCGTGCCGTTAAGCTCGCAGGAGGTGGTGGCCGGTTTCGAGCCATCGTACATGACCATCGGTCTGCCTTGCGACGATGCGGGCAGAATCGGTCTTCCGGCCCGAGAAGGGATTGCCGAGTTGGCGCAGAAAGCGACGGCGCTCGGCTGCGGCCCCGGTCTGGCGAGGTCGGCGGAACTGGACGAATTAGTGGCCTGGATGTACACCGAGCTAACGCAGCCGGCGGTGTTCGATGCCGACGCGCTGAACGCCCTGGCTGCGCAGCCCGACCTGCTTGGCAAGCCGGGCGGGCCGCGGATCCTCACGCCGCATCCGGGCGAGTTTCAACGGCTGATCGGAGCGACCGCCCGTCTGCCGCGGCACGAATTGGAGCAGCAGGCAGTCGCCTTGGCCGCCCGCTGCGGAATCGTCGTGCTGCTCAAGGGGCATCGTACCCTGATCGCCGACGGGCGACAGCAGGCCCACAATACAAGCGGCAATCCGGGCATGGCCACCGGCGGTACTGGAGACGTGTTGACCGGACTGGCGACCGCGATGCTCTGCCAGCATCTCTCGCCGTTCGATGCCGCCCGGCTTGCCGCCCACGTTCACGGACTGGCCGGCGACCTGGCTGCCCAGGAGTTGGGCCAGGTGTCCCTGATCGCCAGCGATCTTGTGCGTTGGCTGCCGGCGGCCTTTCGGCGCCTCGCTGGTTGAGTCGCGGACTCTCTGTAGGGAACGGACTCCGTGCCGTTCCGCATCTCTGTAGGTAGCGAACGGACTCCGTGCCGTTCCGCATCTCTGTAGGTAGGGAACGGACTCCGTGCCGTTCCGCCGAACGCCGACAGATCGTCCGCTGCGCGCGGAACGGCACGGAGTCCGTTCCCTACAGACGCCGGGCTGGAGTTGCTCAAAGGCCCGCTGAGGCGCGCGCGGAACGGCACGGAGTCCGTTCCCTACAGAGCCTGACGCCGCAACTGACCTTGACGCCGGTTGGCGCCCTCCACACACTAGCCCAGCCATGCGCCTCTTTACCCGCTACGTCACGGCCGAACTGCTGAAGACCTTCCTGGTCACGCTCACCGTGCTGACCAGCTTTCTGATTGTCTATGGCCTGGTCAAGCAGGCCCGCGACCAAGGGCTGGGGCCGCAGCAGGTGGTGCGGATCATCCCCTATATTCTGCCCGAAATGTTGCGCTACACGATTCCCGCGACGCTGCTGTTCGCGGCCTGCACCGTCTACGGGCGCATGGCCGGTTCGAACGAAGTGGTGGCCATCAAGTCGCTGGGCATCCACCCCATGACCGTGCTTTGGCCCTGTTACATTCTGGCCTTCGTTCTCAGTCTGTTCACGGTGCTGCTGAACGACATGGCCATCACGTGGGGTCAGGCTGGCATCGAGCGGGTCGTGATCGAAGGGGTGGAAGAGATCGTCTATGGCATGCTTCGCACGCAGCGAAACTACACGAACAAGAACATCACCATCCTGGTGAAGGCGGTCGAGGGGCGGCGGCTGATTCAGCCGACCTTCACTTTTTCGGCCACCGAAGGGCAGCCGCCGAAGACCGTCACGGCGCGCGAAGCCCAAATCCGCTGCGACGGCAAAATGCTGACGATTGTGTTCCAGCACGCGACGATCGAAGCGCAGGGTCTCCAGTCGTACCTCGACCACTTCGAGTATGAGATTCCCATCCTCGACGCCAGCCGCAAGACCGACGATTCGCACATACCGACCCGCGTGCCGATGCGGCTGATCGAAACCGAAGTGGCCCAGGTCGAGTTGGAGATGTCGAACTACGAGCGGCGGCAGGCCGGCCAGCTTGGCCTGGCCCTGGCCACCGGCGATTTCGACTCGCTGGTGCAAAAAGACTGGGCCCACGAAGCCATCATCTTGCAGGACTTTCGCAACCATCTCTATCGGTTGTTCACCGAGCCGCCCCGCCGCTGGTCGGCCGGGTTTAGCTGTCTCTGTTTCGTGATGGTCGGAGCGCCGATGGCGATCTGGCTTCGCTCCGCCGATTACCTCACCAGTTTCTTCCTTTGCTTCGGGCCGATCTTGCTGATCTACTATCCGCTCCTGGTGTTCGGCGTAGAACAAGCGAAGAGCGGAACGCTCAGCCCGCAAATCGTCTGGCTCGGCAACGGGGTGCTGGCGGCCTGCGGCGTGTGGCTGCTGCGCAGCAAAGTGCTGCGGTACTGAAGTGCATTTACGTGGGCCACTCCAAGTCGAAGTAATCGCTGTCGTAGCGCGGGGCGCTGCTGCGCCCGTGAGCGGGGCTACTCGGTGTATGGAAGGTTGAGGCTGTTTCCGCCGTTAGCTCTGCTCAAAGCCGTGGCTGGTGAACAAAGGTCGGCGGCGAACTCGGCTTGCTGATACCGGCCACTGGAGACGTCCGGATGGGGCGTCACGACTTCGCGCCACGGGTTAAGGCCACCTTGGGGTTTGCCTTCGGTCGGCTGAAACGACGCCTTGCGCATTTCGCTGCGGCGCTGCTCGTCGAACTGCCCCCGCAGCAGGTCCATTCGCATCTGCTCGACCTCGGCCGCCTCAGGGGCCGAGATCGCGGTCAATAGTCGGCCTGTGCTGTCGAGCGCGCGATAAGCGTCGTTGCCGCTGAAGGCTTCGTTGTGCGCCCAGCGGTTCCGCACCTCGCGCAGCTCGCTGACCAGGCTCCGCTCCGCGTGGCCCAGCGTGCGGGCAAACACATTGTTCCACTGGTTCCAAACCGCGTTCAGCAACAACTGCGGATCGGCCAGATTTGGCTTCGTTGCCTTCTTACCGCGAGCCGCCCTGGGCGCGCCATCCGCCAGCACCTCTTCCCACTTCTCGCCCAGCGCCGCTTTCAATTCACGCTCGTCGAACGGCTGCAAGCCCGCCGCCAAAAGGTCGATCGCCTTGCCGACCCGTTCTCGATTCGTTACCGCCATAGTTGGCCCTCAATCGCTCATGAGTTTGGGACAGAGAAAGTTGACTTCTATACCGTGACGAACGAGTGCCTCACGGTCGTTCCACCAATCGGTGTCGGTGGCATTGTCAATGTTGGCAATCGGGTCACAGCCAAGAGCGACGGCCACCCATTTGCGGTCGGCCGGGTCGAAGCCCGCGAGGTCGGGATCGTCGGAGAATTCGACGAAGTTTGTAGGGTCGTCTTCCCTTGGCGTGATCTCGACTTGAACGCAATGACCTGGATTCGCCTGATTGCTCCAGAGCCATTTGAGAAAAAAGTCGCCCGGCCCCGGTTGGCCCTTCAGTGACGCGTAGGTCCTATATTCGCGTAAAATGCGCATGCCAGTGTCGATGGCGACCACATCCGCATCGTGAATTCGTCGCAATTCTTTGATACAACTCTCGACGCACTCTGGATCTACATGGTCCGCGAACTTGTTGGCCGTTGCCAGCACGTTCGTGTCGACGACTACGGGCATCAGGCGCCCTCCTGCCGCCGTTCGGAAATAGCTTCCGCCATCGCCGCCATCTCGCCAAACTGGTCGCCAAAAAAGTCGTCGGGCCAATTGCTGATGTTCCCGAACGCATCCACTTCGAGCAGGTCGAGCTGCGAAACGCCTTTTTCGAGCCTGCAAAAGTACAGGGCCACGTCGCTGCTGCTGAGCGATTCTTCGGCAATCCGCCGTTGCATGCGCCTGAGCAAGTGTTCGCTGTGGCTTTCCACGATCAGCTGCAGGTTCCTTGCTTTAGCGACCTCGATCAACAGGTCAGCAAGTGCCGCTTGCACGCGAGGATGCAGGTGCGCCTCAGGCTGCTCCAGGAGAATCGTCGATCCGTCCGGCACATAATAGCAGAGGACAAGAACCGGCAAGAGTTGCGAGACGCCAAAGCCAACATCGGTGATGAGCACTTCGGGCGACTCGGCCGTGCGGCGTACCCGAACGCGGTAGAGCCCGCTTCCCCCAGCAATTTCCTGGACCGCGAAGTCATGGATTAATCCAAGCTCCTGGAGCCAATAGGCCACGGATTCTTCGACAGAACGTTCAACGCCCGTGGCTCGATCGCGGATTTGGTGGCCGTTATGACGGCTGGCGAGCAAGGCATCGACGACTCGTTCGCCATGCGGGCCAACGTCGTCCGGCTTTCCTCCCGCCCAGGTGTAATGGCGGGCCGGCACCGCGCGCAGCGGACCGAGGTAAAACAGGCGGCCGAAGAGTTCCTCGACTTGGAGGCTAAGGTCGGAAAGGAAGCCGGCCTTTTGGAAATAGATCTTCACCTGATAGGGAAACCCGTAACATTTCACGGGCGCCGGGAGATCCCAACGGTGTCGTTCCGTTCGCTTTAATCCGGGCGCGGCGGGCCCTTGAGCCCAAAGCGAGTAGTCACCCCGGCCCGGGTCGCGGTTGTAACCGAACGTCGATCCGCCGAAATCGTAAGCCATGCGCTCGACGCGGACCTCGCCCGTTTCTGCGCCGCTTACGGTGCATCGGTACGCGATCTTGTCGTCCTCAATGACAACCGCGTCCGGTCCTTCTTCCAGGTCGACAATCTGCCTCGTGTGGCCAAGCAACCAGCGTAGCTCCCAGCCAATCCGCCCTGGCAGTTCGTGACCATGCACGACATCGCCAAACGAACCAAGTTCAACGAGGCTTCGGCTGTCCCCGAGGTCCAGTGCTTGCGTTCGGTCGGAGGAATCGACGGTTTGCTTGAGCATCAGCAGCCATTGCAGGATGCTCGTTTTGCCCGAGCTATTTGTGCCAAACAAACCCGTGATCGGGGCGAGCCGCATTCGCTCGATCTTCCGCCATGACTTGAAGCTGTCGAGAGAAATCTCAGTAATCATATCGGTCTCGCCTCTTACTTCAGTAATGCCGTAAATCCTGCCTGCTCGTAATGATGGTCACCCGTGAGCGCTTCTCGAATGCCCCGGTCGTGCATAACCACGAACGAAATGCAGTCCGTCAATGACCACTTTTTATCCGGACGGGAGTCGTAAAGCTCCGTGCCACGAACCATCAGTTCTTCGCTGGGCGGTACGATCTCGGTGTCAGGATCCGCCTGAAGGCGGCCGACGAGCTGCGCGAACACATGCCGCTTGTCGGTCGTGGCGAGGCCGTCCGCGAGTTCGGTCAGGACCCATGCGGTCGTGACCACATTCTCATTATGTTGGGTCGCGTAGGCGAGCGCGCGTTGGTGGGCCGCGTCATTCGGATTGAGGACCGCGAAAAAGTAAAAAGCGTCGGCGAACACTTGGTTCATTCCTTTGGCGCTCCGTGCAAGTAGTGGTCATGATGCTCGGCCATGTCTGCCGGCAGATCGGGGACCGAGCCAATAAGGTCTCCGAACTGCTCGGCCAGCGTCATTCTCCGCCCCGAAGGAGCCGACGTTTCCTTAAGACCCATTGCACGGTTCCATATTTTCTCTAGCACGTCACGAGCTTCGCCCGGATCGTTGACCGGCTGGCCCGGCATGCGGGCCTTTCCGTTCTCGTCCTCTACCAAAAAGTTGCCGTGACCGTCCGGGTAGATGTAAAGACGCAGGTCGAGCCGCGCGCCGCTCGGCGTTGGCTGAATTGGGATGCTTGTAAGCCATTTGTCGAATTTCATCATCTTTTCCTTCGCTTCGTTAGCGCCATAATTCGGTTTCGATGGTTTCTATTGCCTCTTCTTCTGATTTTGCGTCGAGAAGAAGGTATGTCTCGCGCGAGCCTCCGCCCACTTGGCGTATCGACTGCTTTCGTAGTCTGGCTAGACAGCGCTTGTTGGTCAGGGCATCAATGCGGTCTAAATCATCTTCGGTTAGATCGTCGGCGACGGTGCCAGTCGTTACGTTACCGTCATCGCCTAACAAGTCAAACACGAGAGACTCTCTGGTTAGTCCGCGGAAGACCCCCTTTGCCAGAAGATCCTCCTCCTCTAGTTCACGTTCCAAGCGATCTGACGCGGACTGGATCCGTTCACTCGTGATCGACTGGGACGGAGCGGCGGAAAATGCGACACGAAGCTCAGCTCCGTGCTGAGCGAGGATGTTGAAGAATTTCTTCATGGAGCGCAGCACGCCGGGCGGGATCTCACCGACGAGTTCGTCAAGCGAGCGATCACTGCTGCTAACCTGCACCAAGGCGTTGGCCACATTTTGGAGCGACCGCGCGTGGAGATTCAGTAAGCCCTCGTCTTCCGCATGCCGCGGCACAAATTCGAGCCCAAATGAGCCACGCGGCGTGCCTGTGAACAATAAACCAGGGAATGGCGAGCCACGCGGCCGACGCTGGCGCCCCGCAATGCGAGCGGCATCTCTCTCGTCGCGCAAAGCCTGCTCAATAAACATCCGCTCATACTGAATGAGCGCTTCTCCGGCCAAGCCGGGGCGAATACCGTGACCCTCCTGGACGCCGCCGCCTTTCAAGAATAGCGCAACCCGAGGTGGGGTTGCGCGTTCCTCACGGAACAGCGTGCCGCTAGGACGCTCGACTTCACGGAGCTGGTAGACGAGCCGACGGGGTGAGGCGCCGAGCGGGACCAAAAAGTGATCGACGCCGAAAACCGATTTCAAGCGGCGCGTGTCGAGAAGCATCGGCTTGCTCATGGATACGGGGAGAGCTGGTTCGGATCTCGTGGGTCACCTAAGTGGGGCGGCAACACGTTCAAAATGCTGTCAAATGCTGGGATCGGCATAGGGGTCGCTTTCCTGCCATTTTAACACGTCTGGGGCCGCGCCGAAGCGCCCGCTACGAGTGGCCGACTGGCTCGGATTAGAACATTTCTTCTTGGTTTTGCCGCCCTTCTGTTCGCCGGGCGTGTGCCAGCTTGCTCAACTCCGGCCAGGCGATGAGCAGGCCGTTGTAGGCCAACGCTTCGTCGGCCCACTTCTTGCGCTCGCAGAGCGTGTAGAGCCGATAGGCCAGCTCTCGGGCAGTCTCGCCGATGCCGCCCAGCCGGGCCAAGAGCGCGGCCGCGCCGGATTCGCCTTGCGTTTCCAGGGCGCGAATCAGGTGCTGGGTGGTTTCCCAGACGGTCAGGCGACCGTCGGCGGCGGGTCCCAGTCGTCGGGCAAGTCGTCGCGGCCGACGAGCTTGACTTTGCCGCCGCGGGCCTTGACGACGCCGGCTTCGACCAGCCCGGCGACGGCGGTGTTCTTGGCTTTGGAGAGCGTTTCGGCGACGCCGTAGGGGCCTTCGTGCATGCCGTATTCGGCGAACCAGGCCAGCGCCCAGCGGGTGTCGGGGTCGAAGTCGCCTTCCTGTTCGGCGAGCACTTCGTCGAGCACCTGGTTGATGATGCCCAGGGCGGTGCGCACGCTCATGGCCGAGCCGTCGGCCTCGACCACTTTGGCATAGCGTGTGAAGACCGCCATGCCCGGCCCAATCGCCGCCTGCGCCAGATCGACCGGCGCGATATTGCAGTGCTGCAAGTTCTTCAGCGCCTCAGGCAACTCCGCCCGCAGGGCGTTCATGAAATCTTTCCGCGTGGCAAGCGGGGCGTTCGGTAGGCCAGCCGAATGCGGTGGGCCTCGGATACTAGCCGGAAGAGCGCGCCGTCGCCGTCGAAGCTCCACGGCTGGCCGGCGACGGCGATTCCGCCAGAGTCGCGATACGTGAGGTTGATGGCAACGCTGCCGATTCAATCGACGGCCACCACCGTGACCAGGCCATCAGGCAAAACGCCTTTGACCGATGTTCCGACGGTGATTTCTTCCAAGCGGGCCATGGTTTCGGCTCAGGGCGTTGGGTGCGCTCAGAGCGCGGATTGGCAATTCGATGCCCAAATTGCGATCCGGTTGCCTGAAGCACGAGCCGGAATTCTACTGCCGCCACGGAGCGAATGCTAGCAGCGGCTGATTCTTAGGCCAGAATCCCACGCACTACCTCCCCGGCCACTTCGGTCAGCCGGTGATAGCGGCCTCTGTTCTGGATGGCCTCCCCGCGGGTTACAATGCGCCGGATACCGCAGGGCTTCACCATGACCGTTGACCCAAAGCCGAAAGCGGCCTTCCGTGATCGATCGTCTGCAAAAAACCGTTGCCGAGACTGGACAGGGCGAAACGCCGCGCGATGTTGGTGTCTCGGCGCCCGTGCCGGAGCGGATCGGTCGCTACCGCGTCGAGGGGCTGCTGGGCAAGGGTGGGTTCGGTCTGGTCTACTTGGCTTACGACGACCAATTGCAGCGGCTCGTCGCCATCAAGGTGCCGCACGCCAAGCTCGTCGCACAGATCGCGGACGCCGAAGCCTATCTTGTTGAAGCTCGCACCGTCGCCAAACTCGACCACCCCAATATCGTGCCGGCGCATGATGTGGGCAGCACCGGGCAGTTCCCCTGTTTTTTTGTCTCGAAGTACGTCGACGGCACCAACCTCTTCACGAGGCTCAAACAGTCCCGACCGTCGCTGCATGAAGCCGTGGAACTGGCGGCGGCCGTGGCCGAAGCATTGCACCACGCCCACAAGCAAGGCGTCGTGCATCGGGACATCAAGCCCGGCAACATCCTGCTCGACAAGACCGGCAAGCCGTTCGTCGGAGATTTTGGCTTGGCGCTTCGCGAGCAGGATGTCGGCAGCGGGCCGCGCTACGCCGGGACCCCGGCCTACATGAGTCCCGAGCAGGCCCGCGGAGAGGGGCACCGGGTTGACGGCCGCAGCGATATTTTCAGCCTGGGTGCGGTCTTGTACGAAATGCTCACGGGCAGGCGTCCCTTTTCCGCGGATGTGGAAGAGGAACTGCTGGAACAAGTTGTTTCGCTCGAGCCGCGACCGCCCCGCCAGATTGACGACGCCATTCCAAAAGAACTCGAACGAATATGTTTGAAAGCGTTGTCGAAGCGTGCCTCGGAGCGATACACCACGGCGAAGGACATGGCTGACGATTTGCGCCATTTCTTGACCGAGCACGGTGGCGACTCTCTGGCGGCGACGATCGACATGCCGGTCGCCGCCGCGGCGGCGGCAATGGACCGGT
Source organism: Pirellulales bacterium (assembly GCA_035533075.1). Taxonomy (NCBI): domain Bacteria; kingdom Pseudomonadati; phylum Planctomycetota; class Planctomycetia; order Pirellulales; species Pirellulales bacterium. The sequence continues at coordinate 9,229 of DATLUO010000063.1, forward strand.
CTGGCACTCCCTCGACGAAGCCCCAAACTCTGACCTCCGACGCGGCGCCTCTGAGAATTGTCCCGAAAGGATTGCGGTCTTTCGACGCGCACGATGCCGATTTCTTCCTCGACCTGCTTCCCGGCCCTCGCGACCGAAACGGTCTGCCCGATAGCATCCGTTTTTGGAAGACCGCCATTGAAGAATTTGACGCCGACAAGACCTTCCCGGTGGGCTTGATCTATGGGCCAAGCGGCTGCGGCAAGTCGTCGCTCGTGAAAGCCGGCTTGCTGCCGCGCTTGTCCCCCGATGTGATTGCGGTGTACGTCGAGGCCACGGCCGATCGGACGATGACGCGCCTGCTGAACGGCTTGCATAAACGCTTTCCTGGCCTGCCGGGAACTCCGGGTCTGAAGGATACGCTGACGGCACTGCGCCGGGGGATGGGTCTTCCGGCTTGCAAGAAGGCGCTGATCGTCCTCGACCAATTCGAGCAGTGGTTGCACGCCAACAACGAAGACCACAACAACGAGCTGGTGCAGGCCTTGCGGCAGTGCGACGGCGAGCGGGTGCAGTGCATCGTCATGGTCCGCGATGATTTCTGGCTTGCGGTCAGCCGCTTTCTGCGGGATTTGGAAGTCCGACTCGTCGAAGGGCAGAACAGCGCCTTGGTGGATCTTTTTGACTTGGATCATGCCAGGAAGGTGCTGGCCGCACTGGGGCGTGCTTTTGGCAAGCTTCCAGAGCGCCCCAGCGAAATGAGCAAAGAGCAGAAGGAGTTTTTGAAGCAAGCGGTTTCGGGCCTGGCCCAGGACGACAAGGTCATCTCCGTCCGCCTGGCGTTGTTCGCCGAGATGACCAAGGGCAAGTCCTGGACGGCAGCCACCTTGAGGGAAATGGGCGGCACGGCGGGCGTCGGCGTCGCCTTCCTGGAGGAGACTTTCAGCGCGAGCACGGCCCCGCCCGAACATCGTTATCACCAGCAAGCGGCCAGAGCCGTTCTAAAAACGCTCCTGCCGAATGCGGGGACCGATATCAAAGGACACATGCGGTCGCGCCGGAACTTGCTCGAAGCATCGGGCTATGCCAACCGCCCAAGGGACTTCGATAATCTCCTTCGTGTTCTGGACGACGAAGTACGCCTCATCACGCCGACCGAGCAGGAAACCAAAGAGGAAACCGCTCAAAACGCCGTCGAGCGCGGTGCAAGATACTACCAGTTGACCCACGACTACCTTGTTCCTTCCCTGCGCGACTGGTTGACGCGCAAACAGAAAGAAACCAGACGGGGCCGAGCGGAGTTGCTGCTGGCCGATCGCGCCGCGGTATGGAGTTCCCGGCCCGAAAACCGGCAATTGCCGTCGCTGCTGAACTGGCTGCAAATCCGCTGGCTGACGAGAAAGAAGAACTGGACGGCTGCCGAGCGGAAGATGATGGCAAAGGCCACGCGCTGCCATGCGTCGAAGAGCCTGGTGGTCGCGGTGATTCTGGTCCTGATCGGAGGGGGCACGCACGAAACGCTCGGCAGGCTGAAAGCCCAAGCGTTGAAGGACCGTCTTCTCGACGCCCACACCAATGAAGTCCCAACCATCGTCCACGACATGGTTTCTTATCGTCGGTGGCTCGACCCTCTTCTCTACGACGCTTATGCACAGGCCGAAGCGAACAAGGATCCACGGAAGCAACTGCATGCGGGCCTGGCCCTGTTGCCGGTCGATACCGCGTTCGTCGATTACCTTTTTGATCGCCTGCTCGACTCGAACCCGGAAGAAACTCCGGCGATTCGCGACGCGCTCGCGCCGCACAAGGCCGCCCTGCGGGACCGGCTGTGGGCCGTCATGGAATCGTCCGGAAAGGCCCTGGAAAAGCAACGCTTGCCGGCGGCTTCGGCGCTGGCGAGTTATGGCCCGCCCGACGAGGATGACGATGCGGGACGCTGGCAAAGGGCATCGGGCGTCATTGCCGACGAATTGCTGGCCGCGGTGCGGGAAAATCCCAGCCATTTCGCCACGCTCGTCGACCAATTGCGACCTGTCCGGTTCGTCTTGCTGCCTCCACTGAGCGAGATTTTCCGCGAGCGCCGGCGACCGGAGTCTGAGCGGTCGTTTGCGACGATCATTCTGGCCGATTACGCCGCCGACAAGCCGCACTTGCTGGCCGATCTGCTCATGGATGCCGACGCGAAGCAGTTCTCCTTGCTCTATCCCAAGCTGACGGAACACCGTGCCTCCGCGATCGGCATTTTGCGAAATGAATTAGCCAAGCGACGTGAACCGGTCGCCGGCACAGCAGAACGAGACGAGCTGGCGAGTCGACAGGCCAATGCGGCGGTGGCCATTTGGCGGCTCGACGGCCCCGTCTCGGTGCGACAACTGCTCGAACACAGCCGCAATCCGACGATTCGCAGTTACCTGGTTCGTCGGCTCGGACCCTGCGGCGCCGTCGATCCGCAGGACCTGATGAGGCTGGTGACGGCCGAGCCGAACGTCACCATACGCCGAGCGCTGATCTTGAGCATCGGCGAATTCGCGGGCACGCCGTTGCCAGACCGCGGCGAATTGGTTGACTGGTTGCTGAGCATTTTCGAGCGCGATTCGGATGCGGGCATGCACGCGGCGACGGCATACTTGCTGACATGCCTCGGAGAAGACGACAAGATCGAAGCAGCCCTCGAACGACTGCGCCTGAGCGAAGCAGAGATTCAGGAGCGTAACTGGGATGGACCGGCTGGCGGTCCTCTTTGGTTCGTCAATGGCCAGGGCCAGACGATGAGCGTTATTCCTGGCCCGGCGCAGTTTGTCATGGGATCGCCCCCCGGCGAACTCGGCAGGGAGGCAAGTGAGTCGCAGCATACGGTCCGGATCAGCCGAACGTTCGCCATCGCCGCCCACGCGGTGACCGTCGGCGAATTTCGCCGGCTCGGTTTTGGGGCCATCGATCGCCCCCCGCACTATCCGGTGACCTACGTGTCGTGGCATGGGGCGGCGGCCTATTGCAATCGTCTCAGCGAGCAAGAGGGCATTCCGCCGGACCAATGGTGCTACGAGATCGATGAGCAACAGCGCGTGGTGAAGCTGCGGCCGAAGTATCTGAGCCTGACGGGTTATCGCCTGCCGACGGAAGCGGAGATGGAGTTTGCCAGCAGGGCCAATGCCTCGACAAGCCGTTACTTTGGCGATACCGACGAGCTTTTGGCCGGCTATGGCTGGTACGTGCCGAACTCGAACGGCATGGTCCAGCCCGGAGGCCGCTTGCGGCCCAACGACTTTGGACTCTTTGACGCGCTTGGCAACGTCTGGACCTGGTGCCAGGAGAAGAAACGTGATTACCCCCAGACAGGCAGTGACCAGATCGTCGAAGATGTCGAATCCGACCTGGAGATCGGTTCTTGGCCACGCATGCTGCGCGGCGGGTGCTACACAGATCATGCAGCCGGGTTACGCACCGCACATCGCTGGTCGGAACTGCCGACGGCAACGAGCAACATCGTTGGCTTCCGCGTCGCTCGGACCCTCACCGCCCAATAGCCAGCCGCGGGCTACGAGACACAAACCCGAAGCGTAAGCGAGGCAATATCCGGTTGCTGCCTCGCTTACGCTTCGGGTTCGTGCGAGCAACCAGCCGACCTAATAGAATACGGACCGCAGAGGGCCTTTTCCCTTGTTATCAGCCGTTCTTAATCTATAATCCGCAGTTGCCGCCGATGTCTTGCGGGATCGACGTGCGATTCGTCGCTGGTTATTCGCTCGTGCTCCGATTCGAGAGAGATTGTCATGGCCAAAAAGCCCACTCGCCAGGCGCGCCCGCCATCGCGCGCCAAACCGCGCCCCCTCCATTTCCAATTTTGGGGATCGGGTTCAGGAGGAGGGCCGTGGCCCCCTTGCACCTTCTTTCCCGAGGGGTGCCCTGTTCCGGTCGGACTTACTTTGCAGCTCGATGGTCCTCTTGGGGGCGACAACGGATTCGGTCGCGAGCAACTGAGTCGCCCCACTTTGTTGATTTACGCCCAAGACCCCGCCTTCGCGTGTTGCTGGTTCAGCCGGGCCATCGACCTTGGCGACGAAAGCGGGAATCCCGCCTTTTGGATGCTGCAGAAGACCGCCAAGGACAAATGGTCTTTATGTTTGCGGCGTGTCAGCGGTCAATTGGCGGCTTACGAGGTCAAAGCGAAGAGCAATGGTTTTCCCATCAAGCTGAAAAAGGGCAAGACGACGAAGGACTTCAAATGGCCCGCGACGATCACGATCGGCCCGCAGGGATGAAGCTCTCATGATTTCGTTGCCCGTCTGCCGTTGGCGCTGCAATCTCGTCGACGGTCAATACATCTGTACGTCGGCGAAGTACTGCGGGTCGCCGAATGTTATCGCGGCCCGGTTCTGCGCCGATTGCGGTTGCGCCGACCATGAGCCGCCTGCTCCTCTTCCGCATGCCATGCCGTGCGTTCACCTGGGCGTGCTGCTGCGCGAAAATGGCCGGCGGCGCCAGGCGAATGCCGAAAGTGCGCAGCAACACTTTGCTTGCGCGCTATTTGGAAGTTGCCGGACCGAAGCTCCTGACCAGCGCCTTCCGGCGGAGGACCGCAGTTGCCAAACGTGCGCCGATTACCTGGCGCGCGACCCCTTCGGGCCCGACTCGGCCACAATGCGGAATCGGGCCGAGGAGTTTTTAGCGGCCATTCCGGAGTATCCGGCGGAGCGTTACCGCGGCCGGGGCATTGTCATCGCCGCTGGGGGCGACCGCTTTTTTCCCTCGCTTTATGTCACCGTTCGCGCGTTGCGTCATGTGGGCTGCAGGCTGCCGGTCCAGGTCTGGTATCTGGGTCGCCACGACGAGATGCCGGAGAAGCGCCAAAAGCTGCTGGCGACGTATGGAGTTGAGTGCATCGATGCCGATCGGGTGCGCCGCCGCCACCCGGCCCGCCGCCTGGACGGTTGGGAGCTGAAGGTTTTCGCGACACTGCACTCTCCTTTCGAGGAAATCCTTTTTCTCGATGCCGACAGCTATCCGTGTCGCAACCCCGAGTTCCTGTTTGAGCAGAAGGACTACCAAGCGCGCGGAGCGATATTTTGGCCCGATGTGCTGACCATCGATGACCGTCTCAAGTGGCCTGCCTTTGGCGTCGCCGATCCCCGTCGCCTGGGCTCGATCGAGAGCGGGCAGTTCGTGATCGATAAGCGGCTTAGTTGGCGGCCGCTCAACTTGGCATGGTTTTACAACGATCACTCCGATTACTACTACCGCTATTGCCATGGCGACAAGCACACCTTCGAAGTCGCCTGGACCCGCTGCGGCCGGCCGTTTGTCATGTGGCATCCTCAGGCGCCTTGGATCGACGTGGCCATCGTGCAGTCGGGCCCCGACCGCATTCCTTTATTCGTGCATCGCTGCCGCGACAAGTTTCGTCTCGACGACCACGACTACACCACCCCGCAATACAGGGCCCTGCCGACTTATCACTCCTCGTTGCCGATGGAAGAGGAGTGCTGGGGCTGGTTGACCGAACTGGCCCGTCTGATGCGCCGCAAGCCTCCCAGCCGGGGCGCCGTCGAGCACGTAAAGCCGCGGAAAACCCGGGCACGCAAGGCGCAATTCGCTATCGCCACCTTGTATACTCCGGAAATCGCCGACCTAGGAGCACGCACCTCCCAAGTTATCGCTCGTTATGCCGCGCGACATGGTTATCAGGCCCTCATCGCCGAGGAATCTCTCGACGCTGCACGGCACCCTGCCTGGAGCAAACTCCTCTTGACCGAGCAGTTCCTCGTCAATCATCCAAGCTGCACCTGGCTGATGTGGATCGACGCCGACGCGGTGATTATGAACCCGACGCAACGTTTGGAACACCTGGTCGATGAGAACGCCGACTTTGTGGTTGCTCAAGACCGCTCTGCTTGTTCAATCAACACAGGCGTTTTCTTCCTTCGCAACTGCGCGGCGGCGTTGAATATGTTGCGACTCGCCTACTCCAAGGTGCAATACCTGCACCACGCCTGCTGGGAACAGCCTGCTGTGGCGGACGCGATGAGCGAGTGTTCCGACACCTTACGCACCCGCATCGTTTCGCGGCGATTGTTCAATTCCTTTTTCGACGAATACGAACCAGGCGACTTTGTGCTTCATTTCGCGGGTTGCAACCATGAAATGAAGTTGGCCAGCGTGAGAAGCATCGTCGACTCGGCGGGGCCGGTTACGAAACGATCGCCCGGCGGCGCTGCACGTAATCCCACACCACGTAGCGGTCGAGATCGCGCCCGGCGGTGTTAAACACCCGGCCCTTCGCCCTCGCTGGGCTTGCCGGCGGGACGGGGAACAACCGATCAATTGTCGGAATCCGACAGTTGGCCAAGGGTGGGGGTTGTCCGCGACGGCGCCTTAACAAAAGCGACACACGCGTGTCGCTTTTGTTAAGGCACGCGCCGACCGCGGAGTGCGCCACGCGCCGGAGGCGCTCCAGGGCCTCAACGCGCGGCTGACGGACGTGCAACCGAAGTCGCACCAGCTCTTGAACGTTGGACGCGACAAACGTGTCGCCTGCCGCGCAGGCCGGAGACCCTGCGTATACTCCGTCGGAACCTGTTCGGACCCTGCCGCCGCGCGGTTTCTAAACCTCCGCGCTGTCGGGCACGACAAACGGCTTGCGGTAATCGCGCGTCAGCATGCCGTCGGCGGTCGCGTCGTTCACAAACCGCTCTTGGGCCGAATCGAACTCCAACGGCGCCCCGAATTGGACCAGCGCCGTGTCGGACACATGGTTCTCGCCCAAATGCTTGGCGAAACGGTCAAAGTCTTCGGCCGCGTACACGCAGGCGGTCAACTGCTCACGCACTTCGCCCAAGGGCACCGGCTTGCCCAGCCGGTACGAGATGTTGCCCAGATGGCACAGCGCGCTTGAGAGATGCCCCTGCTCGATGTCCGCGTGCAGGTCTTCGCGGCGGCGGCTGCGCACCGCGCCCAAGAAGTTGCCAAAGTGGTCGCCGCCGGCTTTGAAGGTGCTGACGAGCTTGCCGGCGCGATCGAAGGAGGCGCCGGCGTCGTAGCTGGTGAGCACGACGTAGCCCTCGCTTCCCTCGAAGATCACGCCCACATTGGCGCCCTTGAGCGGCCCGGTCTTCAAGCCGCGGACCTCGAACATCAGCGATTTGTCGCCGTAATTGTGGATAATCATCTGCGTGTTGGCCGTCTCGCCGGCGTCTTCATAGCCGAAGCGGCCGCCGTAGCTCAGCACGCTCTTCGACAAGCCGGGCGCGCCCAGGCCCCAGCGGGCAATGTCCATCTGGTGAATGCCCTGATTGCCCAGATCGCCGTTGCCGTAGTCCCAGAACCAGTGCCAGTCGTAATGGAATTGCCTGCACCCGCTCGACACCGGCCGGCCCGCTGCTTACACTTGGAACCTGTGTTTCCGTTCCCGTGGAGAACGCTTCGCGACCCTATGGTCGATTACGAAAGGTTATCAGGTGCCTATCGGGCCGCTCGCCGTGAGCTGCTCGAACGGCGAAATTCGGCGGGGCATTGGGAGGGGCGGCTCTCCAGTTCCGCATTGTCTACGGCCACCGCGGTCAGCGCGCTGGCCATCGTGCGGCGGCAGCTCGAACGAGACGACTCGCCCAGTTCTTTTGAACTGCAGGAACGACTGGAGCGGCTGATCTTCGGCGGCCTCGACTGGCTGGTGCCTGCGCAAAACCGCGACGGCGGCTGGGGCGACACCGACCGCAGCGTATCGAACATTGCCACCACGATGCTGGTCCGGGCGGCGTTTCAGCTCACCTGCCTGCCCGCCGCCGACCCCGAACTGCTCCAGCGGGCCGACCAGTACGTTCGCACTCAGGGCGGCATCGCCGGACTGCGGCGGCGCTACGGCCGCGATAAAACGTTCGCCGTGCCGATCCTCACCAACTGCGCGCTGGCCGGGCTGGTGTCGTGGAAAGAAGTGTCGCCGTTGCCCTTTGAGCTGGCGTGTTTTCCGCAGGCATGGTTTCGCTTCTTGCGGCTGCCGGTGGTGAGCTATGCCATTCCGGCGCTGGTGGCCATCGGCCAGGCGAGGTTTTTTCATCGCCCGCCGTGGAACCCGTTGGTGCGCTGGTGGCGGCGAGCGGCCGTCGAGAAGAGCCTGCGCGTGCTGGAGAAGCTGCAGCCGGCCGGCGGGGGCTTTTTGGAAGCCACGCCGTTGACCAGCTTCGTGGTGATGAGTCTGGCCAGCATCGGGCAAGCGCGGCATCCGGTCGCGCGTCGCGGCCTGGACTTCCTTTTGAACTCGGTCCGCGAAGATGGCTCGTGGCCCATCGACACGAACCTGGCCACGTGGGTCACCACGCTTTCACTCAACGCGCTCGCCACTGGCGACACGGAAACGGCCGTCGAAGCAAGCGAGCGATGCGCCGATTGGTTGCTCGACTGTCAATGCCGTGACGTCCATCCTTATACAGGCGCGACAGCGGGCGGCTGGGGCTGGAGCGACCTGAGCGGCTCCGTGCCCGACGCGGATGATACGTCGGGCGCTCTGTTGGCGTTGGCGTCGTACGATCAGGACGCGCGCGTTGCCGACGCCGCCCGGTTGGGAATTACCTGGCTTCTCGATCTGCAGAACTCCGACGGTGGCTGGCCGACCTTCTGCCGCGGTTGGGGCAAGCTTCCCTTCGACCGCAGTGGCAGCGATCTCACGGCGCACGCCCTGCGGGCCCTGCACGCCTGGCGGGAGGATGGGCTTCCTAGCCCGTCCAGTGGCGGACGGGACGGCCTAGGAAGGCCATCCTCCGCGTCCATCGACCGGGCCATCGATGCCGGTTTCCAATATCTGGCGCGCCAGCAGCAGCCCGACGGAAGTTGGATACCGCTGTGGTTCGGCAACCAGCACCATGCGCGCGAAGAAAACCCGCTCTACGGCACGGCCCGCGTGCTGCTGGCCTATGCCGATTTTGGCAAGCTCGACCATCCGGCTGCGCGCCGGGCCGCCGCCTGGCTTGCCAAGCAGCAACGCTCCGACGGCGGTTGGGGCGCCGAGCCGAGCGTCGAAGAAACCGCTCTGGCGGTCGAGGCGCTGCTGGCCCTCGACGGCGATTCCGCGTATCATCAGCACGTCGAGCGCGGGCTGAGCTGGCTGATCGAGTCAGTCGAAAGCGGCCGGTTTCGCCAATGCTCGCCGATCGGTTTCTACTTTGCCAAGTTGTGGTATTATGAGGCCCTGTACCCTATAGTGTTTAGCGTGTCGGCCTTGGGTCGGGCAGTGCGGCGATGTGAGCCGGCCCCGGCCCGCCGCCGCGTCGACCTGCTGCCCCGCCTGCCCGAGCCGACCTTACTGCGTCCCTCGCCCGCCCCCTTAAGCTAGACACGATCTTTGAGGTTTCAACTTGGCGACCGCACCCGTCGAACCACTGCCTGTTTCGCTCTCCGCACCGCGGGGCAAATCGCGCCGCCGCAACACCAGCCACCTGAAGCTCGTGCCGGAAACGCGCGAGTTGCGCGAAACCATTCGGGCACGTTGCGGCGAAGTGGCCGCCCGGCTCGACAAATCACGCCCGCTCGGCAAAGACGAACTGGAGGCCCTGGCCCGCGGCCTGCTGGACGACGCCGGCTGGCCCGAAGGCTTTTTGGGTTGGACGATGGTCGGCCTGGCCACGCAATTCTGGTCGGCCCAGGTGGCCGCGGTCCCCTTCGAGCGGCGATTGTTCTTGCTGCCGCATTGCTTGAAACACGCCGAAGGTTGTCCGGCCGACTACGACGAGTTCGGCCTCGATTGCCGCAAGTGCGGCGCCTGCCGCATCGCCGACTTCCGCACGCGGGCTGAAGAGCTGGGTTATAAGGTGCTGGTCGCCGAAGGCTCGCCGATCGTGCTCAAGATCATCGTCAGCGGCTACGTCGACGCCATCGTGGGCGTGGCCTGCTTGAACGTGCTGGAAAAGGCGATCGACAAAATCCTGCTGGCCGGAATTCCCTGCCTGGCCGTGCCGCTGCTGTCCAGCGATTGCCGCAATACGTCGGTCGACGAAGATTGGGTCATGGAGATGATCAATCTGCGGCAAGAGCCGCCGCCGGTGCTGACGCGCTCCTACGTGCATCTCATGCGGGCGGCCTCCGGACTGTTCGAGCCGGCCGAACTGGAGCGGCTGTCGCCGCGGCTGCGCGGCGGCCCGACGCTGGCCCAAATGAACGGTCAGGGCGTGAGCGGCCTCGACCCGGTGGCCGGCACCGAGGCCATCGCCTACGACTTTCTGGCCAAAGGCGGCAAGCATTCCCGACCGTTCATCACGCTGGCCGTCTACGACGCTCTCACCGGCGGCAAGGGCACGACGTCTCAGGGCGCAGCGCATCTGGCCACCGTGTCCGACTGGGTGAAGCGGGCCGCCGTGTCGATCGAGACGTTCCACAAAGCGTCGCTGGTGCATGACGACATCGAAGACGACGATCCCTATCGTTACGGCGAAGCCACGCTCCATCGCCGCTTCGGCATTCCCACGGCGATCAACGTGGGCGATTATCTGATCGGCATGGGCTACCGGCTGATCAGCCGCGACGCGGCCCACACCGGCCCTGACGTTGCCGCCGACATCGTCGATCGATTGGCCGACGCGCATTTGAAACTGAGCGAGGGCCAAGGCGCCGAGCTGCTGTGGCGCGATTCGCTGCAGAAGCGCCTGACGCCTCTCGACGCGTTGAAGATCTATGCCTTGAAGACCGCGCCCGCCTTCGAGGCGGCCCTGTTTTCGGGACTGCGCCTGGCCGGACCCGGCGATGCCGCGGCCTGGGTGGGGCAGTTTGCCCGAAATTTGGGTGTCGCCTTTCAAATCCTCAACGACCTGAACGACTGGCGCGGTGACGATCACAACAAGCTGCTGGCCGCGGGCGACATTTTGGGCGGCCGGCCCACGGTGCTTTGGGCATTGGCGCTGGAGGGGCTCGACGACGCGGGCCGGGCCGAACTCGAAGCGTTGGTCGGCACGCAGGACGCCGGGCAAGCGGCGGTCCAGCGCGTCCGCCAGCTTTACACGTCGGCGGGCGTATTCGAAAAGGCCGAGCGATTGGTCGACAAGTATCAGCAGCGGGCCGAGGCGATCGCCGACGAGGTTGGCAACGACGAACTGCGGCGGCTGCTGTACTACTTGGTCGATACGGTGCTGGAGCGTCCGAGCACCGCGGAACCTGATGTGATGATGCCTACTCTGTCGATCGCCGTATCGTGAGCTCTTCGTACCCGCTCATTCCCGACCTGCAAACGCTCACCGAGCTGTTCCACGCCGATCGCGAATCGCTGGGCCGGTTCAGCGAGGTAAGCGTGGAGCAGATGCCGGAAGTATATCGGCGGCTGCTGGCCCACAACGATCACATGACCGTGGCCGTGGAGGCGTTTCACGGCGGGCCGGTCGATGTGCGCGTGCTCAAGCGGCGGGTGAGCGACACGCATTACGCTCGCGAGATTCTGCTGTCGAGGCAATCGGACGGCGAGGTGGTGCAATACGGCATCATGCGCGTGAACTTCGCCTATTTGCCGCCGGAGGTGCAGGGAAAAATTCGCGGCGAGCAAACGCCGCTGGGCCGCATCTTGATCGAGCACAATATATTGCGGCGCGTGCAGTTGTTCTCCCTGCGGCGTGTGGAGCTGGGCGAGGTGCTGGCCGCGCATTTCCAGCGCCCGCCGGGAACCATCACCTACGGCCGCACCGCGCTGATCGAGTGCAACCAGGTGCCCGCGATTGAACTGTTGGAAATCGTCGTGCCGATTGACGAACCGTAGGGTGGGACCAGCGAGCTTGCGAGCGCCGGCCCGCCAATGTTAGGCGTCAGGCAAACATATTTCTGAACCCTGAACCCCGAACCCTGTGATGGTGGGCCGGCGCTCGCAAGCTCGCTGGTCCCACCCTACACGTTCAATCCCGCCCATGCCAACCTACCATAGCCAGCGCCGTGTGGAGTTCCGCGACACCGATGCGGCGGGCATCGCGCATTTCACGGCTTTTTTCAACTACATGGAAGAGGTGGAACACGAGTTTCTGCGCTCGGTGGGCTTGAGCGTCCTCGCGCGCGACGGCGACGGCGTGCTGAGTTGGCCGCGTGTTTCAGCGCAATGCGACTACCGGGGCGCGGTCCGCTTCGAAGACCTGCTCGACATCGAGTTAACGGTCGATCGCGTGGGCGAAAAGAGCGTCACCTACCGTTTCTTATTCCAGCACGACGCTCGGCAGGTGGCTGAAGGTCGTCTGACGGCCGTCTGCTGCCGCATGAACGAGGGCGCCCCGCGATCGGTGCCCATTCCTGCCGAGATCGCCGCCAAGCTGCGATGAGGCCACCGGTTTACTCCGTCCTCAGCTCACCGCTTTCTTCACGAGCGCGGCGATCCTGGCCTCTTCGGCGGCGGTCAACTCCTTCAGGGCGAAGGCGGTCGGCCACATGGCGCCTTCGTCGAGGTTCGCCTTGTGCATGAAGCCGAAGGTCGCGTACCTCGTTTTGAACTTCTGCGCGCTTTGGAAGAAGCAGACGACCTTGCCGTCCTTGGCATACGCGGGCATCCCGTACCAGAGCCTCGGCGTGAGGGCCGGCGCGCTGGCTTTGATGATCGCATGGAGCCGCTCGCCCAGGACGCGGTCCGGTCCCGGCATCGCGGCGACCTGCGCGAGCACGGAGCTTTCCCCGTCCGCCTTGTCCGCGCGCGGCGCGGGGCGCGCGGCCGCCTTCTTCGCGGCTTTCTTGTTGCTGCTCTTGGCGGACTTCTGCATGTCCTTCTTTGCTGTCATGATTCACTTCCTTTCGCTGTCGCTCCAATCTGCCGCGCAAGACTTGCTCCGTCAATTCGCGAGTTCCAAATTCGTCCCAACCACTGGAAAGATTGGGGATCTCGTCAATTTGACACGCCGTTTTCGGCGGCTTATTGGCAGCCTGACGTAGCGAGACCGCTTATGACAATGGACGAATTTCGGAGGCAGCTCGCCACAACCCACTGGCCGGTTTCTCTACGCAGGCTCACGACCGCTCGCAGCTTTTCGCAACTTCGCGTTGGGGGAGGGTGGCTTTTCAAGAAGCTCCAGCACAAGAAGGCTGTCGCGGCGAGTGAGCTTGACTCGTTCGTGTTCTTGGATGACCGACCGGGCTTCCCGCAGCGCGGCGCGAAGAATGAAGTCGGTCATATCCGTCTGTGCCATGGCGACGGCGCGCATGATGACGGCCTTGTCGTCCGCTCGGATGCGTAGCCCAAATCGGGTATTGTCTTTGACGATGGGTCGGGGCATGACTGATCTCCTCTTCCGTACACATTCAAAGCGTACAGCCCACCACGTCGAACTCAAGCCGTCTTCGCCCGACGGAATTCGCCGTATGTTGCTGAGAAACCGGAAGTTCCGTCATTAACGAGCCGATGCCGGCCCTGTATCCTATACGCGAGCTGCGCGAGTCGCATCGGGCGGGTCGATGTTTTTTCCCGCTCAGGTGTCCGAACGGCTGCAGCTTGTTCGTTGTATTCACAGAAGGCGGGGGACAGGCCTCCGCCCGCGTAGGCGAAACCATAAGGAGTGCCAAAATGGCGAAGTTTTTGTTCATCTATCGCGAATCCACGGAGAGCCGCGCCAAGCCGTCTCCTGAGGAAATGCAGGCTTTGCAGGCGGGCTGGTATGCCTGGATGCAGAAGTTCAGCGCGGCGATTGTGCCCGGCGGCGACGGATTGAAGCATACCGGCCGCGTCGTGAAGACCGGACTCGTGACCGACGGTCCCTATGTCGAAGCTAAGGAAATCATCGTCAGCTTCGCGATCATCCAGGCCGACGACTATGACGCGGCCGTGGCCATCGCCCGTGCGTGTCCGCCCGGCCACACGATCGAGATCCGCGAGTTCGCCGGCTACGCATGAGCGAACCGCGGGCGCTGGTGGAGCACTTTTTTCGCCACGAGTTCGGCCGGCTTGTCGCCGTGCTGACCCGGTCGCTCGGCGTGCGCCGGCTCGAGCTCGCGGAGGACGTCGTGCAAGCCGCGCTCGCGCAGGCCCTGGAAACCTGGTCTCGCCGCGGCGTGCCTGAAGACCCGGCTGGCTGGCTCTACCGCACCGCCCGCAACCTGGCGATCGACGCGCTGCGGCGGGAGCGGACCCACGCCCAGGCATTGCCGCGCCTGGCCGAAGATGGCGAGAGGGAATCGGCGCCGCTCGAAGCGCATTTCGCCGACGAGATCGGCGACGAACCGCTGCGCCTGCTCTTCGTCTGCTGCCACGAAGCGGTGCCGGCCGAAAGCCGCGTCGCCCTCGCGCTCAAGACGCTGTGCGGTTTCAGCACCGCGGAGATCGCCCGTGCGTTGCTCACCAGCGAGGCCAACGTCCAGAAGCGGATCGAGCGGGCAAGGGACCGGCTGCGCGAGTTGGGCGTCGATTTCGACACGCCGCCGGCGGCCCAGCTTTGCGCTCGGCTGGAAGCGGTCCTCGCGGTCATTTATCTCCTTTTCAGTCAGGGCTGCCACGTCACGCATGGCGACATGCCGATCCGCCGCGACCTGTGCGATGAGGCCCGCCGGCTGGCGCGGATGCTCGCCGCCCACACGATCGGCGAGGTCCCGGCGGTCCATGCCTTGCTCGCGCTGATGTGCTTCCACGCGGCCCGCTTCGACGCGCGCGTCGCTCTCGACGGCGCCATCGTTCTGCTTGACGAACAGGACCGCTCGGCCTGGAACTTCAGCGACGTGCGTGAAGGCATGGCGTGGCTTGCCAGGTCGGCCGCCGGCGACGAGCTGACGCGCTATCACGTGGAAGCCGGCATCGCCTGGGAGCACTGCCGCGCGCCGACCTTCGCCGACACCGATTGGCGACGGATTGCCGAATTGTACGACACGCTCGATCGCATCGCGCCGTCGCCGCTGTACGCCCTCAACCGCGCGGTCGCCGAAGCCTACTTGCACGGCCCGCAAGCCGGCCTCGATCGCTTGGCCGCCGTTCCTCCGAAAAACGTTCCCGCCCGTTATCCCAGTTGGCACGCGGTGATCGGCGAGCTCCATTTCCGCCTCGGCCGACACTCCGCCGCCGAGCGCGCCTGGCGGGAAGCCCTACGCTTGACCACGGCCCGCGCCGATCGAGAATTCTTGCGTCGCCGCCTCGCCGTCTGCCGGCCCGATCCGGGGTAATTGCCGCGGGTGGTTCCCTCCACCGGCGGTTGCAATCATTCGCGCTTGGCGATGCTACTTCGTGGTTGCTCGCGCGATGCGGAGACGGTCGCGATGGGAGTTGGCGCTGGCGTTGGAGGGATCGAGCTCGATCGCTTTGTCAAAATCCTTGAGGGCGTCGTCGAGCTGGCCGAGCTCCATCTTGCACGCCCCGCGAACGTCGTATGCGGCCGCTCGCCCCGGCTTCGCCCGCAAGGCATAGTTCAGATCGGCCAAGGCGCCGCGGTACTGCTGCAAGTGGAACCGCGTGATGCCGCGCACATAGTGGGCGTCGGTCTCGCGCGGCGAGAGACGCAAGGCGGCGTTGACGTCGGTCAGCGAACGCGGATAATCGCCCAGCTTGAGCCGCGCTCGGCCGCGGTCGAGATAGGCTCCCACCAAGCGCGGGTTCAGCCGCAGCGCGGCATCGTAATCGCGAATCGCGTCCGTAAACCGGCCCTGCTCGGCCCGTGCGGCGGCCCGGTGATAATAGGCCGTGGAGAGACGTGGGTTGATGCGCAGCGCCGCGGCACAGTCCGTAGCGGCGCCTTCGCAATCACCTTGAGCGCAACGCGCCGCGCCGCGACTCAAATAGGCAAAGGCGCTGGGTCGCTGCTCGATTTGAGCGGTAAACCAGGCAACCGCTTCGTCAACCGGCACGACCTCGTTTTCGCGCAACCAACCGTCGCCGACCGACAGCCAATCACCCTTGACCCGCTCGACGGTACGGACGCAGACGATCGACCTAGGTGCGACGCGGCCGCCGACGCGCGGCCGGCAGGTAGCCGACCTAGGCATCACCGCACGGCCGACCCAATGCTGCCGGTCCTCACCGTCAACGCGGCCAGCGGACGCCGCCAGCAACACGAGCCACAATAGCCGAAACACGACCGATCGACGCATGGCCTTCGTCTCCCCGCATATTCTTGCACGCTGCGCTTGACATCGGCAGGCGGGATGCCGCCACCGCAATTTCCAATAAGGCGCCGGCCGGCTCGCAGCCAGCAGCAAAGAATTGCGCAGAATCCCCAGCCTGTGAGGAGAGAGCTGGGGAACTAGGATTTGAACCTAGACTAAATGGTCCAGAGCCATTCGTGCTACCGTTACACTATTCCCCATCACGCGCGTGCTCTCAATCGGCTGCTTTCGCACCGGCCGAGAAGAGACTGCATTATAGTCAGCGTAGGACGGTCACCGGCCGCGGTCAAGGCCAGGGCCCGTGCCCACGCGGCAGTGCCGCAGCATGGCGTCCGGCGACATCACATAACTCACGTAGAACGGGCCGAACTCGGCGTACCGGGCACTCGCTTCGTCGAACCGCATCGTGTAAACGATCTCCTTCAAAAACTCCGGGTTCCGCGCCCAGAGCGTCACGCCCCACTCCCAGTCGTCGAAACCGGTCGAGGCCGTGATGAGCTGCGTCACTTTGCCGCCGAACTTCATGCCCGTGCGGCCGTGCTCGGTCATCAAACGATGGCGCTCCTCCGACGGCAGCAGAAACCAGTTCTCGCCCACCTTGCGCTTTTTGTTCATGGGATAAAAGCAGGTGGTGGGCCATTCTGGCAGTTCGGGCGTGAGCCGCTGCCGCCGCATCATCGCCTCCCGCGCCTCGTAAGCCTTGATCTTCGCCTGATAGGCCGGACTGATCGGGTCTTCGCCTTCCGACACCAACCGCTGGCCATATTGCTCCACCGTCGGTACATATTCCGAGACCTCCGTCAACGAAACGAAGGAATACGTCGGCACCAGCGCCGGGCCGAGCGGACCGGCCATCAACCGCTGATGTACGGCGTCGATTTTGAGCGGGTCGGGGTCGAGCATCATCAGTCCGAAATCGGCCCTGTGGCCGCTGACCACCGAAGTTTGCAACCGGGCGGTCGCGGCCTCTCCGGCCGGGTCGAGGGCGGCGACCAACTCGGCCGTGCCCGACTCCAGGTCGGCCGGCGCCGTCTTTCTCAAGCGGCTGCGGTCAAAGCGATAGTAGAGGTGGCTGCAATGCCAGCCTTGGCTGGGCCGCAACGAAACTTCGCCGGCGTGTTCGGGCTGTGCGGATCGACTGGCGTAACTCATAAGCGCGGGGCTTCCCCTGGGGTTGGAGCGGGTGGCATGCGAAACCGCCATCATAGCAGGCCGGGCCAAGCGAGCGGGAGGCGTAAGCCTCCCGGGTAGTGTCTTAACAGTGAGTTGGTCACGAGGTGTAGGGTGGGACCAGCGAGCTTGCGAGCGCCGGCCCACCACGATTGCCGAAAATGGTGGGCCGGCGCTCGCAAGCTCGCTGGTCCCACCCTACGGCTATTGCCACAC
Organism: Pirellulales bacterium; assembly: GCA_035533075.1. Lineage (NCBI taxonomy): Bacteria > Pseudomonadati > Planctomycetota > Planctomycetia > Pirellulales > Pirellulales bacterium. The sequence goes on from DATLUO010000063.1 coordinate 26,614, forward strand.
CCAACTACGGCTATTGCCACACCCAACTCACTATTAAAACACTACCGCCTCCCGGCTCAATCGGGCCGGGCCAGCGGCAGCGGCACATCGCGAAAGACGATCTCCAGGTCGCGCTGCGAACGGATGCGCGGATAGCGAAGCCGCAGCTTCTTCGGCCCGGTGTGCAGGTCGTCGCCGGAGAAGCTCACTTTCATGACCGCGGCGTGTTCCACAATGGTGTTGGTTTGCCCCTGCTTGCGATAGGCCCGTCCCTCCCCGTCGAACAACTCCATCTCGTTCTCGCAAAAGACCAACTCCGCCGGTTCGGAAACGACCGCATCCGACGCCAGCCGCACCGTTACCTCACAGCGCGGTCCTGGAAACATTTCCACCGCTTGCACGGTCAACTCGACGCCATCCTGATAATAAGGAGCCTCCGAGGGACGCGCGTCGGCATCGAGTTGGGCCAGATCGCCCACGGCGATCAAGCCCCATTTCAACCGCAGCGTCTTCAGCGACGACGCGCTCGTCGAGGGCGGCTGAATTCGCAGGTTCATCGAAACCTGGCGGGTTGAAGGCCCGGCCAGGTTCCAGCCGCTGGTCGTCGAGTGGCCGCTCAGCCGCACCCCGTTGTTCGTCACGGCCTCGGCCAGTTCCGGCTGCAAGCGATAGGCCACCAGCCGAAAGCGGTCTTCCCAGAGGGCCTGCAGGTCGAACTGAAACGAGTGGGCCGCCTCGGAAGAGTGCTGTTCATAATCCAACTCTTCGCTGAACAGCCGCCGGGCACGATTGATCTGTACCTTTACCGGCCCGGCGTAGGCCAGAGGATGCTTGCCGGCCACGCCCGCCACGACGACCAGGCCGGGGCTGCGGGTGTCGAAGTGCGGTCGTACGCGGTTGCCCGCCTGGCGGCAAAGCTGATCGACGACCTGCCAGAAGGGCGCCCCGCTGTGATCGAGGTCGACGGGCCGGTCTTTAAACGCGCCGTACTCGTCACCGACGAGCAGCCGGTTGCCCGATTGTGCCGAGATGGCGGCCAGACACTGCGAGGCGGCCGCTTGCTGGAAGTGGCAGTCGATGCGCGAGGCGAGCCACAACTCATCCTCGTTCAGCTTGCGGAGCAACTGCTTGGCTCGCAGCCGCACTTCCGGATCGTCGCTGTGCGTGGCGACGGCAAGCTGGTCGCGCGCCGCGGGTGCGACGACGGCTAGTTCCTCGCTGGCCGACACGCGGTCTGCGTAAGAGCTGCTGCCCAGCCGCTCGATCAGCCGGGCCACGCGGATTCTGCTCTGGTCCGGTTGCGCCCCCGACCGGTCGCCGCAGGTCAACACCTCCAGCCAAGTCAAGGCAAGAACAAACAGCCAGCGCCGTTGCGAGACCATCGAGGGCCCCCGACAGGATCCGTCCTTGGCCGCTTGGGGGGCGGCCGTAAATAGGGTTTGTCTCTCGTCGTCGACGAACGACATCGAGAAACGGTCCGCCGCTCAGGCTGCAAACTCAAGGACGCATTGGCAGAGGGGCCCGTCCTGGGCCCGATATTTTCGGTGCGGAGGCTAGCGGAACGCCTTCGCGGCGTCAACTGCAGTTTGAATTTGCCCTAGGCCCATTTGACACAGTTCTTTACAATATACTAACCTTAGTCTCATCATTCGCTAATAATTGAGGTGAGCGATGGCCCAATCGATCCGTGTCGCACGCCGTAAAGCGTGGTTGCTGGCTGTCTTAACGCCGTTGCTGGCGTCGGGGTCTTATTTTGGCTGGCGGGGCCAACTCTCGCGGCAAGCCGACGAGCAGGAAGCACTCACGTGGTCTGGTCCACCTCAAGCAGATGGCGAAGCTGGAATTGTTGTGCGTGGTGGGCGATCAGTTCAGCGGCCCCGCCAAGGACGATCTTCAACAATCGCTGCCCGACACCACGGTTGTGTTTGTGCCGTTACCCAAGGTCGCCGGAGGCGGCAACCGCGGCCGGATCGGCCATCCGGCCCAGCCGCCGATCTAAGTGCAACCGTCGCACCCGGATGTTCGTGATCTCGATGGGTGCGACGTACCTGGGCTGACTAACGAGCAAGCAACAGGTATGATAGCTCTTGTCACGCCTGAGCCGATCAGTGTGCGCACTTTGGTCGCCCAGACGTGACGCCTTCATTATCGCCGCTTCTGGCTTGGCGTACCCCCTAACCACTACCACATATGACTTGGCTCATCAGCACCTCACTGCGCTTGCGGGCCGTCGTGCTCGCGCTGGCCGTCGTCTTGATGATCTACGGCCTGCGAACGCTGGAGCACGCGCCGCTCGACGTCTTTCCCGAATTCGCGCCGCCGCTGGTCGAAATCCAGACCGAAGCGCCGGGACTCTCGACCGAAGAAGTCGAAAGCCTCGTTACCATGCCGCTCGAAAACGCGCTCAACGGCATCCCCTTCCTTTCGGCCATGCGGTCGAAATCGGTGCTGGGCCTGTCGTCGATCAAGCTCATCTTTCAGGCGGGCAGCGACCTGATCCGCTCGCGGCAACTTGTGCAAGAACGCCTGGCCGTCGAGGCGGCGCGGCTGCCGGCCGTGGCCCGGCCGCCCGTCATGCTCTCGCCGCTGTCGTCGACCAGCCGCGTGATGAAGATCGGCCTCAGTTCGAAAAAGCTCTCGCAGATGGAACTGACCGACTTGGCCCGCTGGACCATGCGACCGCGGTTGATGGCCGTGTCGGGCGTGGCCAACGTGGCCATCTGGGGACAACGCGACCGCCAGTTCCAGGTGCTGGTCGATCCCGAACGGCTGCAAGCCCACGGCGTCAGTCTCTCCTCGGTCGAACGGGCGGCCGCCGAGGCCGTCACGCCGGCAGGCGGCGGGTTCGTCGATACGCCCAATCAGCGGCTCGCCGTGCGGCAGTTGACCAGCGTCGATAACGCCGACGATCTGGCCGACGCAGTGGTCGATTTTCGCAACGGGGCGCCGATGCGCCTGGGCGACGTTTCCGAGATCGTCGAGAGCTTTCCCGCTCCGATCGGCGACGCCGTCATCAACGACGGGCCGGGGCTGCTGTTGATCGTCGAGAAGCAGCCTTGGGGCAACACGCTGGACCTCACGCGCAAGGTCGAGAAGGCGCTCGACGCGCTGCGGCCCGGCCTGGCCGACATCGAGATCGACCCGGCCATCTTTCGCCCCGCGACGTTCATCGAGCGATCGCTCGACAACTTGTCGCGGGCCATGCTGGTGGGCTGCCTGCTGGTGATCGCGATTCTGGTGGCCTTCTTGTTCGATTGGCGCACGTCGCTCATCAGCCTGACGGCCATCCCGCTGTCGTTGGTGTCGGCGGCCGTGGTGCTGGCCTTGAGCGGCGCGACCTTGAACACGATGGTCATCGCCGGGCTGGTGATCGCGCTGGGCGAGGTAGTGGACGACGCCATCATCGACGTCGAAAACATCCTGCGGCGGCTGAAGCTGAACCGGCAGTTGCCGCAGCCGCGGCCCGTGCTGCAAGTGGTGCTCGACGCTTCGCTCGAAGTGCGCAGCGCGGTTGTCTATGCCAGCCTGATCGTGACGTTGGTGTTTGTGCCCGTCTTGTTCCTGGAAGGACTGTCGGGTTCGTTTTTCCGGCCGCTGGCCTGGGCCTATATTCTGGCGATCCTGGCGTCGCTCATCACGGCGCTGACGGTGACGCCGGCCATGTCGTTGATGCTGCTGCCGGGTGCGCCCTCGCAACGGGCCGAGGCGCCGTTGGCCCGCTGGCTGAAGGCGATTTACCTCAAGCTGCTGCCGCCTTTTCTGGGCCGGCCCAAAATGGCCCTGGCGGTGCTCGTCGGCATGTTCGCCGCCAGCGGAGTGGCGGTGACCAGGCTGGGCGAAGAGTTCCTGCCGAACTTCAAAGAAACCGATTTCTTGATGCACTGGGTGGAGAAGCCGGGCACGTCGTTGGAGGCCATGACACGGCTCACCGTCCGCGTGAGCAAAGAGCTGCGGCAGGTGCCCGGCGTGAAGAATTTCGGCTCGCACATCGGCCGGGCGGAAGTGGCCGACGAGGTGGTGGGGCCGAACTTCACCGAGCTGTGGATCAGCGTCGATCCAGAGCACGACGTCGAAGAGACCATGCACCGCGTGCAAAGCGTGGTCGATGGCTATCCGGGCCTCTATCGCGACGTGCTGACGTATCTCAAGGAACGCATTAAAGAAGTGCTGACCGGGGCCAAGGCGACCATCGTGGTGCGCATCTTCGGGCCGGAACTCGACACGCTGCGTGCGACGGCCCAACAGGTCTACGACGTGATGGCCGAGATCGAGGGAGTGCATACGCCGCACATCGAGCAGCAGACGCTGGTGCCGCAGATCCAGGTGCGGCTGCGGCAGGATGCGGCCGGCCGCTTCGGCGTCACCGCCGGGCAGGTCCGCCACGCGGTGCAGACATTCGTGCGCGGCACGATCGTGGGGGAAGTTTACTACGGCCAAAAGAGCATCCCGGTGATGGTCTGGGGAGTGCCGCGGGTGCGTGCCGATCTCGACGCCTTGCGCCGCCTGCCCATCGACCTGCCCCGCGGCACGGCCAGTCCGGCACCGACGGCGACGGCAAGCCGGCCGATCGGCGCTCCGGGCGTGATGGCGTTGCCCGCACCGCCGAGCAGTGCCAGTGCGGCCGGCAGCGGTTATGTGTTGTTGGGCGACGTGGCCGACGTGGAGATCGTGCCGGCCCCCAACGAAGTGCTGCATGAGAACACGTCACGGCGGATCGACGTGACCTGCAACGTGCAGGGCCGCGACCTGGGGTCGGTACATCGCGAAATCCAGGAGCGGGTGAAGAAGCTGCAATTCGAGCGCGGCTATCGGCCGGAGTTCATCGGCGAGTATGCCGCGCGCGAGGAGTCGCGTCGGCGGCTGTTCTTGCTCTCCGCCCTCTCGTTGGTCGGCATTCTGCTTCTGCTGTATGTCGACTTCGCGTCGTGGCGGCTGACGCTGATGGTGTTCTTGACGTTGCCGTTTGCCCTGGTGGGCGGCGTGGTGGGGGCCTGGCTCGACACGGGCGTGCTCTCGCTCGGTTCGCTGGTGGGCTTCGTGACCGTGTTGGGCATCGCCGCGCGCAACGGCATCATGCTGGTCAGTCATTACCGGCACTTGGAGCAGGTCGAAGGCGAGCCGTTCGGAATGGGGCTGGTGCTGCGCGGCAGCGCCGAGCGGCTGGCGCCGATTTTGATGACCGCTCTCTCGACGGGCCTGGCGTTGGTGCCGTTGATCGTCAGCGGGAATCTGCCGGGGCACGAAATCGAGTATCCGATGGCGGTGGTGATTCTGGGAGGCCTGGTGACTTCGACGCTCTTGAATCTTTTCCTGCTTCCCCCGCTTTACGCCGCCTGGGGCCGCGTCGGGGAGGATGGGCTTCCCAGCCCGTCACCCATCGACACGACGGCCTAAGATCGGCGCCGCCGCGGCGAAGTAATCTCGTAAACAAGGCGATAGGCGTTAGGCATGATTTTCTAATGGTGCCCGAATGCCTATCGCCTAACGCCCATCGCCTTTGAATGGTGGGCCGGCGCTCGCAAGCTCGCTGGTCCCACCTTACACCTACCCCGTTGCGCGTATAATCGCCTTGACTATGACCACCGAGCACCCGACAGCCGACCCCGCACAGCCGCCCGCGAAGCAGCCTCGCTATTGGTTCCCGGTGCTGCTCTTAGGCAGCTATTGGCTGTACCACCTACTCTGCCGGCCGTTCGATCTGGACATGTTCAGCCTGTTCGTCTCGCGAATGGCGGTGTTGGCCGTGGTGCTCGTGACTTTTCCGATCTGGTGGCTGACCAGCCGGCAGCTTCGCCCCTTCGACCGCACGTTCGGCGTGGGCGTGGTGATTGTCGCCGTGCTGGCGGCCAGCTTTATCGTCGTCAATGGAGCGAGCGTGCCTGGCCTGATCATGGTCGGCCTGCCGCTGAGCTACACGGCGGCGACCATCTGGCTGCTCGTCGCGCGGCAGGCCAGCAAACGAGTGTGGCGTATCGGGCTGGCCGTGGCGATTTGTCTGCCGCTCGGATGGCTCACGCTGTTCCGCTGGGAAGGCCTGACCGGCGATCAACAGAACGAATTGCGCTGGCGGTGGGAGTCGACGGCCGAAGAAAGGTTTCTGGCCGTGCATGAACCAGTCGAACCGGCGACCGCACCCGCCGACGTAGTGCCGCTGTCGGCCGAAGCAGGTGACTGGACCGGCTTTCGCGGGCCGCAGCGCGACGGCGTGGTGCATGGCGCGACCATCGCCACCGACTGGCGGCAGCATCCGCCGCGATTGGTCTGGCGACAGCGGGTCGGCCCGGCCTGGTCGAGCATGACCGTGGTCGCCGGACGATTGTTTACCCAGGAGCAGCGCGGCGAGCGCGAAGCCGTGGTGTGCTACGATGCGGCGACGGGCCGCGAACTCTGGTCGCACGAAGACACTGCCCGATTCAGCGAGGGCGTTTCCGGCATCGGTCCGCGGGCCACGCCTACGTTCGATCACGGGCGGCTTTATACGTCGGGCGGCACCGGCCTCGTCAACTGCCTCGACGCGGCGACGGGCCGCAAAACCTGGTCGCGCGACTTGGTGGCCGAGTCGGGCGCGGCCGCTCCCAAGTTTGGCTTCTGGGGCTTCTCCTGCTCGCCGCTGGTCGTCGATGGCGTGGTCATCGTCTATGCCGGCGGCGAAGGGCACGAAAAGCTGTGGGGACTCGACGCCGAGAGCGGCAAGACGGCGTGGTCGCTCGACGCCGGAAGAAACAACTACAGTTCGCCGCAGGTCGCGACCTGGAAGGATCAACAGCAGGTTCTCTTTTCCGGCGAGCTCGGCTTGATGGCCGTCGAGCCGGCCAGCGGCGAGCTGCTGTGGAAAGCTCCGGACACGCTCAAGTCGAGCAATGCGATGGTTCAGCCGCACGTGCTCGGTTCGAATGAGCTGGTGGTTGCGGCCGACGGCGGGCTGGTGCGAATGGCGGTTGATCGCGACGGCGGCGGCTTTCGCCTGACGCCGCGTTGGTCTGCGCAGGCCAAGGGACTGCGTCCGACGTTCAACGACTTCGTCGTTCACAACGGCGCGATCTACGGCTTCGACGAAGGCATTTTTGGCTGCCTCGATCTTGACTCCGGCAAGCGAACTTGGAAACGCGGCCGCTACGGTCACGGGCAAGTGTTGCTCTTGGCCGACCAGGATGTGCTGCTGGTCACGGCCGAATCGGGCGAGCTTGTGTTGCTCGCCGCCGACTCCGCGAAGTTTCGCGAACTGGCGAAGTTTCAGGCCCTCGAGGGCAAAACCTGGAACCACCCCGCGCTGGCCCACGGCCGTCTCTATTTGCGCAATGGCGAAGAGATGGCATGCTACGAACTCTCCAGTATGCCGAGCGGAGAAGAGCAACGCCGGCGACACGAACAAGATTGACGGTCTGCCAGCAGCGGCAATAGTTGTTGAAAGCTAGGACTCATCTTCGCCGCCACGGCCGCGCGACAGACCGGCTTTCCGCATTTCGGCGACGAATTCCATGAAGGCCGCGAACTTTTCAAGTCGCTGCTGCACAGTGAGCTTCAAGTTCTCCCGCAGCAGAGTGCGGTCGACGTCCCTTTTGTAGACGTCGATCACGGGATCGACGAAATCGGCCGGCGCTAACGGTGGCCTCGGCATGTTTTTCACTCCCAGTCGACAGACATCGGACGTTCGATGAGCTATTTGACGCGGTGCTGGCGTAGGCGTCAGGCAACCTTGCCGTGACGCGCCGTAGCCTCCATCTGCGACAATTCATCTGGGCCTACAGACTTAATCCACTTTTGAATCGTTCTTAGCGTCGAAAGCCCTTCGATAATTGACCGTCGCACCACGATGGTAAAAAGGATGTCACAAACTACTAGAAGTCCAAACGCACTGCGGTACATAACGTATTTCACAACTGCTTCGGCACTTTCCTGATAGGCAGCGTCGATGGCTGCTTGAAGCGCCGCGTCGTTGGCCTTGAGCCTAACCGATGGGCAAGACCGACCAGCCGTCGCCTTCGCGGCAGCTTTTATCGACGGCAGGCTGAACAAGGCCGCTGTTCGGATGAGCGCATTCAAATGCGCCCTGGCTTGCTTGTAGGCCGGGTCGCTAAATGCGTTGCCCTGAAGTGCAACGTCCCAAAGCCTGTTTCTGATGATGAACAAATCTTCGCGCAGGAACAACGGCTTGAGTTTGGCCCACCACGCATAAGCGACGCCCCGAAAACCATCAGGGAGCCGGCAAAAATCCATAGCAAATCAATCATGCAATGAGGTTCCGTCTGGTTTTTACGCCACCGGCCAGCGGAGTCAATTAGAATACCTGCAATTTGGCTTGTCGATGGGCAGCCGCCCCCCTCCCTGATTTCCCCCGTCCTGATCTGCTGAAATCGGCATGACGTGGCCGGCAACGCAAGATGATCGCGGCGCCCTTTCAGATCGACGCGGCCTTTTTTCATGCCTTAGGCCATTCCCTGTTTCCTTTCTACCGCCCTCCGCCGCCCGTATCTGCCGGAGCCTGGGGCACCGCCGTGCGTTCCAACCATTCTTGCAACACCCAGCCGACTTTGGCCAGGCTCAGGGCCGAGCAATGTTCGGGCGAATCTTGCTGCGTATGCCAGAAGGGATAGTCGAAGTCGATGATGTCGCACACCGAGAGCTTGGCGATTTCGTGCAGCGGCAGGTGGTCGTCGCGCACATTGGGACCCGTGCGGTCGATGAAATCATGCACGCCCAGCCGCCGGGCCAGGCCCCAAATTTCTTGCACCAGCGGCCTTGTGTCGGTCCAGGTGACGCTGTTCTCTTCCTGGTAAAGGCGCAGGTTGGAGTCGCCGACCATGTCCAAGAGCACGCCCCACTCATAAGGAACGGCCGGCGGTTCAGCCACATATTCACGGGCGAAGTGCGTCGAACCCAAAAAGTATTCGCCCCGCTCCTCGAACATGAATTCCTCGCCGTCGAACAGCACCACGTCGACGCCCATCTCGCCTTTCAACGCCGAAAACCGCTTGGCCAGCTCCATCAGCACTGCCACGCCGCTGGCGCCGTCGTTGGCCCCCACAAACTTTCCGCGCCGGTTGTGCGGGTCGCGGTCGGGAAAAGGCCGCGTGTCGTAGTGCGCGCAGAAGAACACCCGTCGCGGGCGGTCGGGATGCCAGCGGGCAACGACGTTCGCCATCGGCACGGCCGAGCCGTCGAGCGGATGCCGTACCGTGAACGACTGCAGCGAGACCTCGGCCCCCAGCGATTTGAAGTGCTCCGCCAGCCACTGACGCTGAAGCGACATCGCCTTCGAGCCGCTGGGCCGCGGGCCAAAGCCGCACGCCTGGCGGAGGTAGCTGTAGGCCCGCGTGCCGTTGAACGGGATGTCGCGCAACGTCAGGCGGCGCGGGCCGGCATGTGCCTCCGGCCAGATTGCGTAGCTCAACACCGCCACGCTCACCAGCAGCACGACCGCCACATAAACAGCCTGACCCGAGATCTTTCGCATCGTTGAATCCAGAGTCGCCCACAGTATTCTACCACACCGTGAAAGACTTGTACTTCACGCCCAGTTCGGCCCAAATCAGCGGATGGTCGGATGCGCCGTTGTCGATGGTGCCCGCATCGATCGTCGTCAGGCCGCGCGTCAGGATCCAGTCGATATGCCGGCCCGCGGCGTCGCCGAGCACTTCGCCCAGCGGGTCATGGACTCCGCCGCGCGCCAGCAGCTCCCGGATCGAACCTTCGTCGGCGGTCATGTTGAGATCGCCTAGCAGGATTGCCGGTTCGGCCAAGGCCAGAAACAACCGCGTCACGGCCTGAAACTGCTGCGCTCGATCGGCGGCGGAATTGCGGTCGAAATGGGTGCCCAGCAGGTGGAGCGTGCGGCCCGCAAACGGAATACTCAACAACACGGCGTTTCGATACCCGCGGCCGCTACCCGGCAACACGATGCGCTGCCATTGCGTCACGTCGGCGGCAGACAAGACGGCGTTGCCGAACTGGTGATGCCACCAGCGTTGTTCGGTCGGTGCAAACAGCCAGCGCTGGTCCGTCAGGCCCGCCAGCGTCTCGACCTGGCCCTCCGTCTGCCAGAAATAGGGACCGTGTACTTCGTTCAATAAGGCCAGGTCGAACCCGTTCAGGGCCGCGGCGGTACGCGCTAGGTCGTAGCGGCGGTCCCTGCCCGTGCCGCCGTGAATGTTGAAGCTCGCCACACGAAGGGTGGCGATGCTGGTTGTGGACCGCGTGCCCTTGCCCGACAACGAAGCACCGACGGCGGCCGGCACCGGGCGGCGCTGATCGCCGGCCAGATAAACCAGGCCGCACACGAGCAGGAGCGCGAAGGCCGTCGCCCAGCGGCGGAGGGAACGAGGCGGAGCGGAGGGGAGGGCGAGTTGGGAAGCGGGGGAGAGTGCGGGCGTGGCCGACGTTCGACGGTCGCTCAAGGGTTCCTCCGCGAGTGGCTCGGGACCGGGACATTTCATGGGGCTGACCGGCATCGCTGGTAGTAATCTTAAAGTTGAGTCACACTCGGTGGGCCGGCGCTCGCAAGCTCGCTCGCTCCCACCCTACGTGACTCCCCCTCGTTCCCTCGCCCCTTCCTCCCAAAACGCCGGCCCATCATACTTTTTGCCTCGGCAACTCCCAATAGATCCCGCCGCCGCACTCACGAGTTGGCTTTGGCCCCGCACGGTAGGATCGCTATACTCGTTGCCATGCTGCGATCGTGTTGTCTACGCGCCGCTTTCGTTGCCGCCGCCTGCGGTGGGGGCGTCTTGTCGCCCGCCGCTGAAAGAGAAGGCGAGGTCCGCTTCGAGCCGACGGCGGACGAAGCCCAAGTGCCAGAACTGTTCCGCCTGGAAGCAGCCCGCTTTTCCTTCCAACAACGTCGGATCAAGACTATTGCCACGGGTTACGAAGTCTGGGAGGTGACCTTTCCGTCGCCGGTCGAGACGGCCTTCGTGGAGAACAACACGGTCCACTGCGAGTATTTCCGGCCCCTGAAATCGGGCAAGCAGCCGGCAGTGATCGTGTTGCACATTCTAGGCGGCGACTTTGACCTTTCGCGGCTTTTCGCTCGGCAGCTCGCGCAAAACGGCGTCGCCGCGCTGTTTCTGAAGCTTCCCTATTACGGCCCCCGTCGTCCGCAGGGGCCGCGAGTACGGATGGTGTCGGAGAACCCTCGCGAAACTGTGGCGGGCATGCGGCAAGGCATTCTCGACATTCGCCGCGGCGTGGCGTGGTTGGCCGCTCAAAAAGAGGTCGATGCTCAGCGGCTGGGCATCTTCGGCATCAGCCTGGGCGGAATTACCAGCGCCTTGGCGCTGGCGGCCGAACCGCGGCTCACGAGCGGCTGCCTGATGTTGGCCGGAGGCGACGTGGCACAGGTGGCGTGGGACAATCCCGAATTGGCCAAGCTCCGCGACCGCTGGCTGGCGCAGGGGGGCACGAAGGACGAGTTTCTGGCCCTCTGGAAGAGCATCGATCCGGCGACCTACGCCGAGCTTGCCCGACGAAAGAGAATTCTGATGCTCAATGCACGGCACGACGAAGTCATACCGCCCAAGTGTACGGAATCGTTGTGGCATGCGTTGGGCGAGCCGGAGATCGTCTGGTACGAGGCCGGGCACTTCAGCTCTCTTCGCTTCTTGTTCGATGGACTGGGTCGCGTCACGCAGTTTTTCCGTTCGCCATGACCAAGGCAATTCAAATTGTCGCCGTCGGCATGGCGTATCTGCTGACGGCGCCATGGGTGTGCGGCCAGACCCCTCCGGCGGAGCGTCCGTCGCGCCCGGTCGGTCTTGACGCCGAGGGGCCGGCCACGAACGGGCCGCTGTTGGCCGGCCTGCCGATGGAACGGCTGGCGGCGCGGTTTGGACGCGCCACCGACGACCAGCCCTTCTATCACGTCACGGCTCCCGAGTGGACGCACGAGCAGCCCAATTGGATCGAGCCGCAGCACCTGCTTTCCGCAACCGCCTTCGAAGACGTTCCGCACGAGGTGCTGGCCGCGCCCCCGCCGCAACCGGCGTCGTTGTGGGAGCGCTGGCGGCAGCAGCGTCTGCTGCGTCGCCGCCGCCCGGCAAGCTGGTTTCGCTATCCTTTCTATTTCGAGAAATTCACCAGCCTGATTCGCACCGATGAGCCGATTCACGACCAGATTCACAACGGGCGCGGGAATCTCTTTGGCGGGCGCCTGGGATGGGATTTTTCGCCCCGCTGGGGCATCGAGAGCCGCTTCGGATACTTGCGTACGACGATGACGGACGCGGTCCATCCCTTGCTGCCGCCGCACGAAAATTTTTACTTCTTGGACACAAGCGCGCTGCTTTACTTGAGGGGCGATGTCCGCTGGCGGCCCTTCATGCTGCTGGGCCTGGGACTGGTCAACGTCGGTTTCATCGACGATCAGGGGGCGCTCTGGAACCAGACGCTGATGACCATGCCTTTTGGCGCGGGTTTCAAGTTTCGCATCACCGAGCACAACGCTTTTCGGTTCGAGGTGCTCGACAATGTGGTGTTCGGCAACGGCCAGGGGGGCAATAGCCGGGCCATGCACGACGTGGGCGTCTCGTTCGCCTACGAGCGTCGCTTTGGCGCCCCGCACAAATCGTATTTTCCGCGACCCGACGGCGGCCGCTGGACCCGTTGTCGCGAGTGGCTGGAGTCGATGTCGCATTAGCGCTTTGTCCGCGATCGCTGGATGTATGGCGCGAAAACGTCGTAGGGTGGGCCGGCGCTCGCAAGCTCGCTGGTCCCACCCTACAGTCGCGCCGGATCGTCCAACTAAAACAGCCGGTTGTACCCGTTCAACGCCGCCACGCGGTATGCCTCGGCCATGGTCGGATAGTTGAACGTGGTGTTGATGAAATAGAGCAGCGTGTTCTGCTTGCCCGGCTGCGACATGATCGCCTGGCCGATGTGGATGATCTCCGAGGCGTTGGCACCGAAACAATGGATGCCCAGCAGCTCCAGCGTTTCTCGGTGAAACAGCAGCTTCAGCATGCCCACGGTCTGGCCGGTGATCTGGGCGCGGGCCAGGCTCTTGAACATCGCCTGGCCGACTTCGTAGGGCACTCCGGCCGCCGTCAGCTCGCGCTCGGTCTTGCCCAGCGAGCTGATTTCGGGCGTGGTATAAATGCCGGTGGGAATGTCGCGCACGAGGGCCCGGTCGCCGTGCCCGCAGATCAGGTGCTGGGCGGCGTAGCGTCCCTGCACGTAGGCCGCGCTGGCCAGCGCCGGCGGTCCGGCGACGTCGCCCACGGCGTAAATGTGCGGCAGCGCGGTCTGGAAGTGCTCGTTCACGTCGAGCTGGCCGCGCTGGTTGGGCTGAATGCCGATCGCTTCCAGGCCCATGTCGTCGGAGTTGCCGGTGCGGCCCGCGGCCCACAACAAAATGTCGGTCTTGAGCTGCTTGCCGCTCTTCAAGTGCAGCACGGTGCCGTCGTCGAGCAGCTCCACGTGCGTGTACGTCTCGCGGTGACGAAGAATGACGCCCCGGTCGCGCAGATGATAGCTGAGGGCGTCGATGATCTCGTCGTCCAGGAACTCCAGCAGCTTGTCGCGCGTGTTGACCAGGTTCACCTTGACTTCGAGGTTGCGGAACATCGAGGCATATTCGCACCCCACGATGCCCGCGCCGTAGATGGTGATCGACCGCGGCGTATCGCCGAGGCTCAAGATCGTATCGCTGTCGAACACGCGCGGGTGCTTGAAGTCGATGTCGGGCGGGCGATAGGGCCGCGTGCCGGTGGCGATCACCACGGCGCCGGCCTCCAGCTCGCGGCACCCACCGAATTGGTCGAGCACTTCGACCGTGTGCGGCCCGCGAAATCGGGCGTGACCGTGGAACACCGGCACGCTGTTCCGCTCGTAGAATCCCAGCCGCATCTCGACCTGCCGCTCGATCACCGAGCCGGCTGTCCGCTGTAGTTCGGGAAACGAGAAGGAGACGGAGATGCCGGCGTCGCGGAAGAGCTTGTTGTTGACGATGCTCGTCATCTGAAAGATGGCGTGCCGCAGGGCCTTGCTGGGAATGGTGGCCCAGTGCGTGCAGCCGCCGCCGATTTTGGCGTAGCGCTCCACGACGGCCACCTTTTTCCCCTGTTTGGCGGCCTGCATGGCGGCGCCCTCGCCGCCCGGCCCCGTGCCGATCACAACCACGTCGAAATGTTGGCTCTCCATGACTTCCTGTTTTGACCGATTGCGGCCGATTGCTCAATCCCCACCGATCGTGTTTCAAAAGGCCCGAGCGCGATATAAAACTACATTAGCACCATTCGATTTCACCAAACGTGCGGTTGAAGCTTCGAGCATATTAAGGTCGAATTCCTCCATGTCGGAACATGCAATTGAAGGCGCCGCTTCGCAACGGGGCGTGCTGGCGGCGATTGTGGCCGTCGTGCTGGTGTATCTGCTGACCGCGCGGGCCGGCTGGCCGCAGCACGGCACCGAACTGATCCTCGAGGCCGAGCATGCCGAGGCGTCGGACGAATTCGTCGCAGGAGACCATCACAAGGGCGGCCAAGTCGCCCAGCGGGCCAGCCTGCCCACAGCCGTGCCGATGTGCCCGCCGCCCGCCTATTGGATGGTCGCGCCGTTCGCGTTGCTGCTGGGTGCGATTGCCTTGCTGCCGCTGATCCGCGCTTCCGAACACTGGTGGGAGAGCAATCGCAACAAATTCATCGTGGCGGGCGGCCTGGGGCTGGTCACGCTGCTTTATTACGGATTCGTTCACGCCGACGCAATCGAGTGTCATTTTCTGGGGCAAGGCCTGATCGAGCGGGCCGACGGGCCGTTTTCGTTCAAGCTTCCGGCGGCGGTGGTCGCCAATGCCATCTTTCAGGATTTCCTGCCGTTCATCGTGCTGCTGTTCAGTCTCTACACGATCGCCGGCGGCATCCGCATCGAGGGCAACCTGCCGGCTCATCCCATCACTAACACCGCCTTTATATGCGTGGGCGGCTTGTTGGCCAGTTTCATCGGCACGACCGGCGCGGCGATGCTGCTGGTGCGTCCCTTGCTGGAGACCAACCGCGAGCGGACTTACGTCAGCCATACCGTGGTGTTTTTCATCTTCGTGGTTTGCAATTGCGGCGGCTGCCTGCTTCCGTTGGGCGATCCGCCGCTCTTTCTGGGCTACTTGCAAGGCGTGCCGTTCCTGTGGACGGCGTCGCTCTGGAAAGAATGGCTGTTCATCAACGGCGCCTTGCTGGCCGTCTATTTCACCTGGGACCGTTGGCGCTGCTATCCGCGCGAAACTCCTCCCGACGTTGTGCGCGACGAGACCCGCGTCCACCGTCTGCACTTCGGCGGGCTGTGGCCGAACCTTCCGTTGTTGGGCCTGGTTGTGTTGGCGGTGGCCTTGCTCGATCCGACGAAATCGCTGCTCGGCACCGACTGGCATCCTTGGCTCTACCTGCGCGAGATCATGCTGCTGTCGCTGGTCGGCCTGTCGCTGGCGTTCGGTCCGGCGTCGGTGCGGCACGGCAACAAATTCAACTACGGCGCGATCGTGGAAGTGGCGGCCCTGTTCGTGGGCATTTTTATCTGCATGCAGCCCGCCTTGCAGATTCTGCACGTGAAGGGGCCGGAACTGGGCGTCAACACGGCCCCCAAGTTTTTCTGGACGACCGGCGCGCTGTCGTCGGTGCTCGACAATGCGCCGACGTACCTCGTGTTTTTCGAGACGGCCCGAGCGCTGCACGCCGACGGCATCCAGACGGCCGGCGGCGTGGGCATTCCCGACGCCTTGCTGGCCGCCATCAGCCTGGGCGCCGTGTTCATGGGCGCCAACACGTATATCGGCAACGGTCCGAACTTCATGGTCAAGACGATTGCCGAGAAGTCGGGCGTGCGGATGCCGAGTTTTTTTGGTTATATGATTTACAGCGCCTTGGTGCTGATTCCGTTGTTTGTCGTGACGACGTTGTTGTTCTTCCGATAAAAGGAAGCCGAGCTTCATGCGGGCTCCTCGGCGAGTTCCCGCAAAACCCGGTGCATTCAGGCCGGTGTAAGCCGCAGATCCTTGAGCAGTTCCCGCCGCTCGTTGGCTGGAAGCGTCCGCTTCAAGTGATCTCGCCGCTCCCGTGTCACATGCTCGCCGCGTCCGTCGCTAAGCTGGGTCCGACTTCGTCAACGAACCGCGATCCACATCTTTCCATGAAAACGCAGACGGATCCCAAGGTCGATTACGCATTCAAGCACGTCTTTGGCCGCGAAGAGAGCAAGCCGGCGCTCGTCAGCCTGCTGAATGCCGTGTTGGAGCCGGCCGCCGGCGAAGGCATTGTCGGCCTGGAGTTGCTCAACCCCTTCAATGCAAAGGCCTTCGAAAGCGCCAAAACTTGCATCGTCGATATCAAGGCCCGTGACGAAAGTGGTCGCCAGTTCTTGGTCGAGATGCAAATGCTGGCCGCCGATGCGTTCCGGCAGCGGGCGCTCTTCTATTGGGCGGCACTTTATCAGGAACAATTGCACCAAGGCGAAAACTGGCGGGAGCTGCGGCCGACGATCGCGGTTTGCTTTGTCGATACCCCGCTTTTCCGAGCTGCCGGACTATCACTCGACCTTCGAGCTGCGCGAGCGCCGCCGTCAGACGCTCTTTACGGATCAACTGGCCCTGCATATCCTGGAATTACCGAAGTTCAAGAAAGGAATTGATGAGCTGGCGACGCCGCTCGACCGCTGGCTCTATTTCTTGCGGAATGGCGAATACCTCGATGCGGAGACCGTGCCCGTTACCTTGGACGTGCCGGAGCTCCGCTGGGCATTAGGAGACCTGTTTATGATTTCGCGTATCGATCCGGAACGTGAGCTCTATGAAGCCCGGCTGCAAGAGCGGCGCGACAAGGCGTGGTTTGAACAAACCGTTGAACGAGCCGCTCAACAAGTTGCCGAAACTGCCGCAGCGAAGGGGCGCGAGCAGGGACGCGCGGAGGGACGCGCGGAGGGACGCACGGAGGCACTGCGAACAGTCATTCCAGCACTGCAAAAGTCGCTGGGGCAGCATGTTCTGCCACTGGAAGAATTGCAGACCCTCTCTTGCGACGAGTTAGAAACCATCTGGACGCGGCTGCAAAACGATCTGCTGGACAACCACGATTAAATCACGCTTGCCGGTCTATCCGCGTTTGGCGCAGCCGTAGCGCATCAGGCGGTCGTGCATGGCGGCCTGGTCGGTGTCGGGCGAGGCCCTGGTCAAGGCCCGCGAGCTCTGCAATTGGGGACGATGGTCGGATGCCATCGAGGCAACCCTAAGCAGTAAAAGCACTTACGTCGATCACGCGGGGCGACGCCGCACCCGCGTCCGCTACGGCGCCTAAACAAAAGCGACACGCGCGTGTCGCTTTTGTTAAGGCACGCACCGCCCGGCGTGCGGCACGCGCTCAAGGTGCTGCAGGATCTCCACGCCCTACTGACGGACGTGCAACCGAAGTCGCACCAGCTCTTGAACGTTGGACGCGACAAACGTGTCGCCTGCCGCGCAGGCCGAGGCCCTGCGGACGCTCCGTCGGACCCTGTTCGGACCCTGCCGCCGCGCGGCCTGGAGCGAGGGCGAGACGGCCGCCTCAAACCTGACGCCTTAAACCAGTGGGCCGGCGCCCGCAAGCGCGCCGCCCGCCTGGCTTAGCGGAGGCTCCTCCGCGTCGAGCGGATCGGCAGGTTTTGGTTTCGGCGAGAGATGAACAGCGGTGGCTGGGGCAGAGTCTGGCCGGTAAGATCCAGAAACGCGCGTCAGCGTTGCGGCCAGGCGATGACCCGGTGCGCTCAACCGGGGCACCGCTTGGCCGCATCGCCTTCCGCGCAGCTCGAAGCTGCCTACGGCCAAGCTTTGCCCCCAGCCACCACCCGTAAACCTGAATGACACCCCTCATCACGACAGAAAGCCAATTGGCCTCGCTCTGCGAGCGGCTGGCCCGGTGCCCGTCGATCGCCTTCGACACGGAGTTCGTGTCGGAGCACACGTATCGGCCGAACCTGTGCCTGATTCAGGTGGCGGCCGGCGGCGAATTGGCGGTCATCGACGCGCTGGCCATCGACGACCTCAAGCCCTTCTGGGAAGTGCTGGCCGCGGCCGGGCATGAGACGATCGTTCACGCGGGTCGGGAAGAGATTTCCTTCAGCCTGGCGGCGGTGGGGCGTCCGCCCGCCGCACCGTTCGACGTGCAGTTGGCCGCCGGCTTCATCGGCATGGAATATCCGGCGGGTTACGGCAACCTGATCTCGAAGCTGCTGGGCGGCACGCCGCGCAAGGGTGAAACGCGCACGGATTGGCGGCGGCGACCGCTCTCGGAGCGGCAGATCGACTATGCCTTGGAAGACGTTCGCCACCTGGCCCCGTTACGCGACAAGCTTCACGCGCGGCTTACGGAGCTGGGCCGCGTACCCTGGTTCGAGACCGAGATGGCCGCGTTCCTGCAGGAAGTCGATGACTCGCGCCGCCGCGATCGCTGGCGGAAAGTTTCGGGCAGCTCGGGCCTGTCGGGCCGCAGCCAGGCGATCGTCCGCGAGCTTTGGCTGTGGCGCGATCGCGAGGCCGCCCGGCGCGATTGCCCGGTGCGGCGCGTGTTGCGCGACGATCTGATCGTCGAGTTGGCCAAGCGCCGCAGTGCCGACCCCAAGCAAGTTCGGGCGGTGCGCGGCATGGAGCGCGGCGACTTGCAGCGGTTGTTGCCCAGCCTGTGCCAGGCGATCGACAAGGCCCTGCAGGCGCCCGACGAGTCGCTGCGTGTACCCCCGCGCCGCGAGTCAAGCTCGCAGCTTACGATGCTGGGGCAGTTCTTGTCGTCGGCCTTGAGCAGCATCTGCCGGGCGGCCGAGGTGGCGCCGAGCCTGGTCGGCGGCGCCAACGACGTGCGCGACCTGGTGGCCTATCAACTTGGCGAATACGAGGGGACGGACGGGGAGCCGCCGGTCTTGATGCGCGGTTGGCGGGCGGAAGTGGTGGGCAAGCTCTTGGACGACCTGATTGCCGGCAAAGTATCAATTCGCATTCGCGATCCGCGCGCCGAGCAGCCGCTGGCCTTCGAGCGGGAGTAGCCTCACACCCTCACGTCAAATCGGATTTCGGCTGCGCTGGCGAAGGCGGCCTCGTCGATAGTCAGCCCGAAGCCGGCCGAATCGGGAACGCCGACCATGCCGTCCTTGATCTGGTAGCCGTCCGCAACAATCACGTCGCTGGCGAGCGGATCGTGCTCGGCACGATAAAAGTTGCTCACGGCCCGGCCGACGTGCAACTCCATGTAGAAGCCGACCAGCGAGCCCCAATTGTGCGGAGCGATGCGACCGCCGTGCGGTTTACCCATCGCGGCTTCCGCCAAAATGCCATCCACGCCGAAATGGTTCATGTCGCCCTGGAAGACGTCGACGGCGCCGGCTTCCATGAACGGCTCGTAGGCGGCCAACTCGTGCTGCGTTTCCCCATCGGCGACGAGCGTGTCCCAGCCTCGCTGGCGGATAAACGATTTAAGCTCCAGGCATTGCTCTACGATTTCGGGGAACAGTTCTTCGACGAAGGCCAGCTTCTCGTCGCCCAGTTCGTCGAGCAGCCGCTTGGCGCCGGCCAGGTCATAGCCGTTATTGGCGTCAACGCCGAGCAGCACGTCGGGACCGGCGTGCTTGCGAATGAGCTTGACGACCTCCAGGTCGCGGCGGTCTCCCTCAACCCGCGGCATCCACTTGAAGCCGCGGCCGATTTTGATCTTGAAGGCCCGGTGGCCGAGCGTCAGCCCCATGTCGATCTCTTCACGAAACCGGTCGGCCCAGCGATCGCCGTACTGAGGTAGCAGATCGGCAAAATAGATCGAGCCATCGTAGGCGGGGACTTTTTGCGCACCGTCGCCGCCGAGCAATTCGTAGGCCGGCTTTTTCAAGAGCTTACCGGCAAGATCCCAAAGCGGCATGGTGCCGGCGCCGAACGGCCCCACGACGCGCCGCACAGCCGGCTGGTAGAAATCGAACGGATTCTTGCCCAGCAATCCCGCTGCCGCCTCTTTCGAGATCGCACAGTTGCCGATGCCTTCCAGGCCGAGGTTGGTGTAAATCCGCAGCATGCGATCGTGGCCGCGGTCGCCGTGAACATCGAGCCGGGCGTTCTTGCCCGCCAGCTTATTGCGACGGCTGATCACGTTGAAGCCGACAACCCGCGTGACTCTGGTGTCGCTGGGAGGTTCAGCGCCTTGAAGCGTTCCCGCAAACAATGCCGCAGAGATCGCGGAGAGAAAGTTACGTCGATACATGGCTGGTTTCCTGCAGCGCCAGTCTATCGTCTTTGCGGCAATATCGCAAAAGAGTGTCCGGGAACGTCGGCCCTGGGGCGGGCGGCTCACATAAGACGCTACGCGGCCTGCTCCAGCTTCAGCAACGCCGCGAGTGCTTGGCGCGCGTTATCGACACCGCCAACCTGTTCGACGAATTCTTTAATGGCGGACATCTGTTCTTTCGAGAGCTGGCCAGGATGGCAAAAGTGAAGCGGTGTGGAAGACGGGGCCTGGGCGACGGTTTGGGAGTTCTGCTGGGTCATCATTTGCTCCTGCTTGGCAAGTGCTCATTCGCAAATTACAGCATCGGCAAATTGAAGCACTCGCCTTTTGGGCAGAACTGCACGACGGTAACGCGGGCGGTCCAGGCAAGCATTACGGGCACTAACCGCGACGGCGAGAACGCCCTACAATGGACGACTGACAAAGCACTAACGATCCAGGAGAAAGCCATGAACGACGATCTCACTCGACGAAACTTCATCGCGGCCAGCGCGACGGGGGCGGCCGCGACGCTGCTTGCCCGGCCCAAGTCGGCCAGCGCCAACGACGCAAATGCCCGGCTGCGCATCGGCGTGATCGGCGCCGGCAACCGAGGCTTCAACACGCTCACCAAGACGCTGGCCAAACTCCGCGAGCGGGGCCGCAACCTCGATCTCGTCTCGGTGGCCGACGTCTACTCCGTCCATCGCGACCGCTTCGTCGAGTTCATCAAGGAAAAGACCGGCGTCGTTCCGACCTCGCACGTTGACTACCGCGACTTGCTGGCGGAAAAAGACCTCGACGCCGACTGCATCGCCACGCCCGATCACTGGATCGACGGCAAACCGCCGGAAAGCCGGTCGTAGGCGATGCTCGTGACCGCAATGAATCAGAACGCCATTCAAATCGTGCCTTCGCCGCAGGGCCAAGGATTCCGCCTGGAAGCCCGCCAACTGCTGCGCGTCAATCGCGAGGAGCTGTTTGTTTTCTTCTCCGACGCGAATCAGCTCGAGACCATCACGCCTCCCTGGCTACGATTCTCCGTGCATGCTCCGGCGCCAATCCAAATTCGCGCCGGCACGCTCATCGATTATCGGCTGCGGGTTCACGGCTTGCCGCTTCGTTGGCAAAGCCGCATCACCGTATGGGATCCGCCGCTGCGTTTTGTCGACGAGCAAATCCGCGGCCCATATCGTCGCTGGCATCACGAGCATCTGTTCGAAGAAGCCGACGGCGCTACGCTCTGCCGCGACATTGTGGACTACGCCGTCCCGGGAGGATGGCTTATTCACTCGCTGTTGGTCCGTCGCGACGTCCTGCGGATCTTCGAGTTTCGCCAGCAGCAGCTCCAACGGCAGTTTGGCGGCGGTTGATGGTCGAGCGGCAGGCGCCGCGGTGGCCAATGCCTTTACCTGGCATTCGCGGCAGCCAGGCCTTGCGGAAGGCGGAAACCTCTCTTTCAATGGATGTTCCAGATCCGCTTGCTGAATGGACCGCGAAACCATGAAAAATCGAGCCATCGCCCTGTTGCTCGTTCTGCTCGCTCAACGCGTTGTCGCCTGCGCGGCAGCCGAGCCGCTCGCCCCGGTTGCGTTTGAGCAGGTGCGGATCGACGACTCGTTTTGGTCGCCCAAAGTCGAAACGAACCGCACGGCTACGATCGAGGCCAACCTCCGGCAGTGCGAGATCACCGGCCGCATCAAGAACTTCGCCGTCGCGGGCAAGCTCGCGCCAGGCAAGCACGAAGGAGCGCTCTTCAACGATTCCGATGTCTACAAGATGATCGAGGGAATCGCCTACTCGCTTTCGACAACGCGCGATGCCCAACTCGAAGAGCGGACCGACGCCATTATCGAACAGATTGCCGCCGCCCAGCAGCCCGACGGTTATCTGAACACGTATTACACGCTGGTCGAGCCGCAAGCGCGGTGGCAGAACATCCAGTATGGGCACGAGCTTTACTGTGCCGGGCACTTGATCGAAGCCGCCGTCGCCTACAAGCAGGCCACCGGCAAGAGCAAGCTGCTCGAAGTTGCCCTAAAGTTCGCCGATGAGATTTGCCGCACGTTCGGCGACGGGCGAAAGTGCGATACATCGGGGCACGAAGAAGTCGAGCTGGCGCTGGTCAAGCTGTGGCGCGCCGCCGGCGAGCGGAAATACCTGCGGCAGGCGCGATACTTTCTCGACGTGCGGGGCCGCGGCGACTTGCGCCGGTTGTTCGGCCAGTACGCCCAGGACGACAAGCCGCTGCGCCAACAAACCGAAGTGGCCGGCCATGCGGTGCGGGCCATGTACCTCTATGCCGCCATGGCCGACGTGGCCGCCGCTACCGGCGACCGCGAACTGCTCGCCAGCCTCGAAAGCATCTGGCAAGATGTCGTCGAACGCAAGATGTACGTCACCGGCGGCATCGGCCCCTCGGCCCACAACGAAGGGTTTACGGTCCCCTATGACCTGCCCAACGATTCCGCCTACGCCGAGACGTGCGCGGCGATCGGCATGGCCCTCTGGAACCATCGTCTGTTCTTGATGACCGGCGACGGCAAATACGCCGACGTGCTGGAGCGAGAAGTCTACAACGGGCTGCTGTCGGGCGTGTCGCTGTCCGGCGATCGCTTCTTTTACGTCAACCCGCTGGGAAGCACAGGAAACCATCACCGCGTGCCGTGGTTCGATTGCTCGTGCTGCCCGACGAACGTCGTGCGCTACATTCCGGGCATGGGCGAACGGGCGTTTGCCACTCGCGGCGACGAGCTGTGGACCGTGCTCTATTTCGGCAACGAGGCCGTGGTGGAGTTGGCCGCTGGCACGGTAAAGGTGCGCGAGGAGACCCGGTATCCGTGGGACGGCGAGGTGAAGCTCACGCTGGCGCCTGAAAAAGCGGCGGCCTTCGACTTCAAGCTGCGCGTGCCCGGCTGGTGCCATCGGGCCACGGTCGACGTCAACGCGAGGGCGGTCGACGTCCAGGCCGAGCGCGGCTACGTGACATTGAGCCGAACCTGGCAGCCGGGCGACGTGGTGACGCTTTCGCTGGAGATGCCGGTCGAACGCGTCTACGCCGCTCCGCTCGTCAAGGCCGACGTGGGGCGCGTCGCCATCCAACGCGGGCCGGTCGTCTACTGTCTGGAGGGCGTCGACAACGACGGCCAGGTGCGCAACTTCGTTTTGCCCCGCCAAGCGAAGCTGGACGCCACCTTCGAGCGCGACTTGCTCGGCGGAGTCGTGGTCGTCCGCGGCGAAGGTCTGCGAGCGGTTGCCGACGACGGGGAGGATTCGGCCCCAGCGGCCGCCGACGCGCGGCCGTTGCGCACGCAAGAAGTCAAGTTTCAGGCGGTGCCTTACTACGCTTGGGACAACCGGGCGCCGGGCCAAATGTTGGTTTGGCTGCCCGAGTCGCCCGGACTGGCGGAGATTCCAGGCGAGAGCGGCGAGCTGGTGCGCGGCATTCGCGTGTCGGCCTCGCACTGCTGGCCGAACGATACGCTGGCGGCGTTGGCCGACGGCACGCTGCCCGGCTCATCGGGCGACCACGGTTTGCCGCGCATGACGTGGTGGAATCATCGAGGCACGACGGAATGGGTCGCCTACCGGTTCGATCGGCCGCGCACTCTCGACACGGTGGCCGTCTACTGGTTCGACGACACCGGCCGCGGCGAATGTCGCGTGCCCGAAAGTTGGCGGCTGCTGTGGCTCGACGGCCACGACTGGAAGCCGGTCGAGCTGCGCGCGGGGCGGGCATACTCGACGGCGCTCGACGAATTCAATCGCGTCGAGTTCCTGCCCGTCACGACGCGGACGATCAAGCTCGAAGCCAAACTGCGGCCCGGCTTTTCGGGCGGGATATTGGAGTGGCAGGTGCCGTGACGAATGCCTACTATGAGACCACGTATCGGGCTACTTACGCCGCTGGCAGTTTTCGGATGGCTGGCGCTTGGACTGACCGGTCAAAGCGTCGCGGTCGAGGCGCTCCAGCTCGAAGTAGGCGAGACGGCCGGCATTCGACGATTTGGCTATCCGATTGCCCTGACCCTGCCGGAGCTTCCCTTGGACCCAGCCAGCGCGCGTTTTCGCTTGTGCGACGGCGATAAACGGGTGCCGGCCCAATTCCGGCGGGAACAAACGCCCGGCGGCGCCGCCCTGTGGTGGCTCGACTTCAACGTGAGCCTGATGCCCAACGAAGTCCGCACCCTGACCCTTGAATATGGCCCGGACGTGGCGGCCGATGCGGAACCGCGCGGTCTGGAACTCAAACAAACACCGGACGGCTTCGTCATTCGCAACGGTGCGCATCTCACCTGGACCGTCGGGCGCGATCTGCTCGGCCTGCTGAAATCGGTCGATGCCGGCGAGTTGCGGCACCTGCGCCCGGAAGGAGTTCGCCTGGAGATCGAAGGCGCGAACGGCGTGCTTTGTGAAATGCGCGACGAAACGGTTTCGCAGCGGGTCATTCGCTCCGGCCCGTTGGCGGTCGCGGTTCGGTACGAATTCACACCGAACGCCGGGCCCTTTGCTGAAATGAAGTCGACGGTGGACCTCACCTTTCCCGTGTCGAAGAGCTGGGTGCAAGTCGATTGGCAAATCGACGACCCGCGGCACGCCGTGCGGTCGGCACGCGCCGAGATAGCACAAAACCTCGGTCCGCCGACGGACCAGGAGCCGACCCTGATCGATTTCGGCGCTTCTTCGCTGGTTTACCTGTCGCTGGAAAAAACAACGGCAGGCAAGCTGCACGCGCGCATGGCGGCGCCGGATTCAAAGGCGCCCCGGCGGCAGTCTTGGGAAGTCCTTCGAGGCGCACCAGACCGGCTGGAACCATTCGTTACCCGGTCCCCCATGCCCCAAAGCGGCGATGCGGAAGGTTGGGCGCACATCATGGACCGCCATCGTTGCCTCGCCTTGGCGGTCGACCAATTCGGCAGGGACGGCGATGATTCGATCGAGATCGCCGCCGAGGGCCACACGAGCCTCGTGCGTCGGTTCGCCACCGGCGGAGCCGGTCTTCCTACGAGCCAGCGATTCCGGTTCTGGCTGCACTTCGTCGGCTTTCCGCCCCATTTGACTGCGGCGACCAGTCCCCAGTCGATGTTGTCGCCTTTGGTCGTGCGGATTAGCAAGCCATGAACGGGGCAAATTCGACGTAGTCTCGCCGCCTGGACGAGCCGAATTCGGCCTACGCGTGGCGATGGCCCCAATAAGGAATCCACGGCGCGTTTGCCATCTTCGACGTGGGAAACCCGGGCCGCGGATCGTGCCACCGGCCAGACTTTATATGTCTTGTCGCTCGCCGGGTATACGGCCGAACGGCCTGAAATCAAGCGCGGGATCGACTTCCTGGTCGCCACGCAAACGCCGGATGGCAGTTGGCCGATGATTTCTTGATCGAATTCGGCGGAGCTTTTGATCGCAGCACCTCACCAACGGCCAGCCGGCGCGCGTGGTGGAGCAGATTGTTGCTTGATCGCACGCGGTTGCCTCGACGAACTCAATTTGGCACAATTACGGCAGTTCCCGCCTGAAGCTGGCTCGCCTGCGAGATCCCACCTTGCTCGAAAGGGGCCGAACAGCAATGAAGTCCTGCCTGTTTGCAAAATCTGGTGTTCGATGGTTGACGGCGCTCGTGGCGCCGTCACTCCTGTTGATCTCTGCGCCGGCTTGCTCGGCCGACGAGGTTGTCATCGCGTCGGCCACCACCCCATCAGCATCAGTGCCGACAGTGCTTTCGCCGGCAGCACCTCCATCCACCGCCCCGTTGCACGAGGTCATCGATGAGCGGATCGGCGTCGCCTTGCAGGCCAAGGGAATCGCGCCGGCTGCGCGAGCGAGCGACGCCGAGTTTTTGCGACGCATCTATTTGGACCTGACCGGCAGCATCCCCACGTTGGGACAGGCCCAAGCCTTTCTTGACGACAAGTCGCCGGTCAAGCGGCAGCAACTCGTCGACCGTTTGTTGAACAGCCCGGAATACGCGCGGCAGACGCAGCGCGTGTTTGACGTGACGCTGATGGAACGACGCCCGGCCAAGCACGTTCCGCAGGCACAGTGGGAAGAATACTTGCGCACTTCGTTTGCCGCCAACAAGCCGTGGGACGTTTTAGTGCGAGAAATCGTGGCGGCCGACGGGGCCGACGCGAATTTGCGTCCGGCGGCCCGTTTTTACCTCGATCGCGACGGCGAGCCGAATCTGCTCGCGCGCGATGTAGGCCGCCTGTTTCTGGGCCGCGATATGCAATGTGCCCAGTGCCACGATCATCCGCTGGTCGAGAACTACCTGCAGGCCGACTATTACGGACTGCTGGCGTTTTTCAATCGCAGCTTCGTCTTCACGCCCAAAACCGAACCCAAAGCGGTCGTCTTTGCCGAGAAGGCCGAGGGCGACGTGGCGTTCAAGTCGGTGTTTGTGGACGGCGCCGCCGATCAGCCGGCGCGGCCGCACTTGCCAGGCGAAAAGGAAATCGACGAGCCGCAATTCGAGAAAGGCCAGGAGTATGCCGTAGCGCCTGCCGACGGTGTGCGTCCCGTGCCCCAATACAGCCGGCGTTCGCAGTTGCCCGTGCTCTTGCCGCGCGGCGACAACGTCGCCTTTCGCCGCAACATCGCCAACCGGCTGTGGGCGCTGATGATCGGCCGCGGCCTGGTCCATCCGCTCGATATGCACCATGCCGGCAATCCGCCCTCGCACCCGGCCCTGCTCGACTTGTTGGGCGAGCGAATTGCGGCGATGGGCTTCGATATCAAAGCGTTCTTGCGCGAGCTGGCATTAAGCGAAACCTACCAGCGGTCGAGCGAGTTGCCGCCGGGGGTGGAAGCACTGCCGCCCGACAGCTTCGCCGTGGCGCCACTCAAGCCGCTCACGGCCGAGCAACTCGCCCTGGCCGCTCTGCAAGCCACGGGCATCACCGATGTTCAGCGAGCGGCGCTAGGCCCGGCCCTGAACGAAGCCGCGCTCGACGAAAAGCTGGCCGGCAACATTGCCCCGTTCGTAAGCATCTTTGCCGGACCGGCGGCCCAGCCAGAACAAGACTTTCAAGCCACTCTGGAGCAGACGCTCTTCCTTTCCAACGGAAGCGTGCTGCGATCGTGGATTGCACCGCAAGCCGGCAACCTGGCCGACCGGCTGAATCGCATCAACGAAGCGCCCGCCGTCGCCGAGCATATCTACTTGTGCGTGCTCTCTCGGCGGCCGGCGGCCGAAGAGGTGGTTGAGTTGACCACCTTTTTGCAGGCCAGGGCGCACGACCGCCCCGCGGCCATTCAGGGATGGATCTGGGGACTGTTGGCTTCAGATGAGTTCCGGTTCAACCATTGATTCCGCGTGTTTCGAACATGGCAGCCAAGAAGGAAAGGAAGTCGTATGCAACGTGGTGCAACTTGTGGAGCCCTTGAACATCGCCTATCGCGGCGGAGCTTGTTGGCCGGAATGATGGGCGCCACGGTCGGCGGCGGCCTGGCCCACGTATCGGGACTGAGCAACTTGATTCAGCCTGCCGTCGCCGAAGAGTTAGCCGCACGGCAGAAGCGTGTGCTCATTTTCTTTCTGGCCGGCGGCGTAAGCCAATTGGAATCTTGGGATCCCAAGCCGAACACCGATACGGGAGGGCCGTTTCGCGCAATCCCGACCAGTGTGCCCGGCATTCACATCAGCGAGTTGCTGCCCTTAACCGCCCAACAGATGCACCGCCTCAACCTGGTGCGCGGTGTGAACACGGCCGAAGACGACCACGGCAAAGGCGCCGTGTTCATGGAGACGGGCCGACGCGATAGCCCGGCACAGCGTTATCCGGCGCTCGGCTCGGTGGTTTCGCGGCTCGTCGCGCCGCCCACCATGGCGCTACCGGGTTACGTCCACATTCAGCCGGGCGGCGGCGGCGTGAACAAGGCCGACGCCGCGTTTCTGGGGCCGAAGTTCGCGTCGATCACGATCGGCAACGGACAGCCGCCGGCCTATCTGCTGCGGCCGGGCGATCTCACGCCCGCGGCGGACCAGCAGCGCAACGACGTGCGGCTCAAGGCCAACCAGCGTTTCACCGCTCGTCGCCGTACCGCCGAGACGGAAGCCTACAGCGCTTCCTACGAACAGGCGCGGCAGCTCGTAGAGCGGGCAGACGTCTTCGACGTTACCAAGGAGCCGCCGCAAGACCAGGAGCGTTACGGCAGCCACGATTTCGGCCGACATTGCCTTTTGGCCCGCCGACTCCTGGAGCAAGGGCTGACCTGCGTCAAGGTGACGCACACCAACTACGATTCGCACTCCGAGAACTTCGATTTTCACATCGAGCAGCTTGGTGAGTTCGATCGCCCATTTGCGACACTGATCGACGATCTGGCACAGCGGGGCATGCTCGACAGCACGCTGGTGGTGGTGATGTCGGAGTTTGGCCGCACGCCAAACATCAACCATCTCTTCGGCCGCGACCACTGGTCGAAGGCCTGGTCGGTGGCGCTGGCCGGCTGCGGCATGCAAAAGGGGGCGGTCATCGGCAAGACGAACGACAACGGCACGGCGGTGGTCGATCGCGAAGTCGATGCCCGGAATTTGTTTCACACTTACCTGCGCGCGCTGGGCGTCGATTCAACGGCGAATTATCCGGGACTGAACCGGCCGATTCCGATCGGCGATCCGGCGGGCGACGCGATTCAGGAGCTATTGGCATGACCGACGAACAACCCGCTCCGCCCGTGCCCGACCCGGCGCAGGTCAGGCAGATCAAGGAATTCAAGCACAACCGGCCGCTCTTCGCCTGCCGTATCGATCGGACAGGACGCTTTGCTTTCACCGGCGCGCAAGACAATCTCGTGGTGCGCTGGGAACTCGACGGCGATAAGAAGCTGGAATTTGCCGGACAGGAGAGCTGGGTGCGCGGCATGGCGTTCCAGCCCGCCGGCGATTTGTTGGCCAGCGGCGATTACGCGGGGCGGCTCTGCGCCTGGCGGTGGGCCGCAGACGCCGCAGCCCCGCCCGTTTATAGCGTGGCCGCGCATCAAGGCTGGCTGCGCGCCGTGGCGGCGAGTCCTGACGGCGCGACGTTCGCCACCTGCGGCAACGACCGCTTCGTGCGGCTGTGGAACGCGGCCGACGGCAAGTTGCTCCGCGAGCTGGCGGGCCATGAAAGCCACGTGTACAACGTCGCGTTTCACCCCGGCGGCGGACAGCTCGCAAGCTGCGACCTGAAGGGCGTCGTCAAGCATTGGGATCTCTCGTCGGGCGCGGCGGTGCGGCAGCTCGACGGTTCTGTCCTCTGGAAATACGACGCGGGCTTTCACGCCGATATTGGAGGGGCGCGCGGCATGGCCTTCAGCGGCGACGGCGCCTGGCTGGCCTGCGCCGGCGTGACGGAAGTCACCAACGCCTTTGCCGGCGTCGGCAATGCGGCCGTGGCGCTCTTCGATTGGGTCACCGGTGAGCGCAAGCAGGTATTGCGGCCGAAAGACAACTTCCAAGGCGTGGCCTGGTCGGTGGCCTTTCACCCGGCCGGCTTCATCGCGGTGGTGGCCGGGGGCCAGCATGGCGGGGCACTGTGGTTCTTCAGGCTCGACCAGCCGAACCCCTTCTTTGCCTTCAAACTTCCCGCCGACGCGCGCGACCTGGCGTTGCACCCCGACGGCCTTCGACTGGCGATTGCTCATTCCGATGGTGCGTTGCGGCTCTACGATATTTCACCCAAGCCAGCGGCCTAATCCCTTCCAGCGAAGTGCTCGAATTGGCCCGGAGGTCCAGATGTTGCAAGTCTTTGGAAAGGCGGTGGCGGCACGATGGCAACGAAGTCGGTCGTGGTATAGAATCGGGGCTGCCGCCGCCGATCAAGGTTTCTTGTCGTGGGTCGATGCATGGTTCGCAGCTTCTCGTTCGCGTTGTTCATTTCGGCGTTTTGCCTTGTGCATCTGGCCCTGGCCAACGAACCGGCTTCGGTTGCCTCGGCAACGCGGCAGCAGGTCCAGCAGTCGGTCGAGCACGCCATTGGATATCTGCAAACCGAAAGTGCGGCGTGGCTGAACACGCGCAAATGCGCCGCCTGTCATCACGTGCCGCTGCCGCTTTGGGCGCTGAGCGAAGCCGAACGGCAGGGGTACGCCATCGACAAGAAATTCGTGGCGGATACGGTCGAGTCGCTGCTGGGCAGCAGAGACAAGTTGATGGCCTCAAAGATCTTTCCCGATCCGGCCGGTCCGCCCGACCCGCGCCCCCAGGGTCGAGGGCTGAATATGGGGCTGCCGTTCCTGGCCGTGGCTGCACGGTCGTTGCCCTCGCTGGAAGAGGGACAGAAACAAAGCCTGAAGCTGATCGCGGAGCAAATCGTCAAGAAGCAGCAACCAGATGGTTCGTGGGAATTCTTTGCCACTCTCAGGCGGCCGCCGATCAACGAAAGCCAGACCACCGACGCCGCCTGGATCATCATGGCGCTCGAGGGGGAAACGGGCCCAAGCGCGCCGGAAGCGCAGCGCGCGGCGCTGTCGAGAGCGATCGCCTGGCTCGAGCTTGCAGTTGGCCAATGATTTCTCGATCGACCCCTGACGGTTCGCCCGGCAGCTCGAAACTATTGACGCCGATCACCTGCGCTGCAAGCTCCTGGGCCACGCTCGGCCTGGCGAGACTTGCGCCGAAGGAGAAATAGATCGAGGTTGCGCGCTCTGTCCGTGCCGGCGCCGGCCTCATTGTTGCGCTATGAGCAGCCTTCGTCCAACTGACCGCGGCCGGAAGCTTCTTTGCTTGGGGCCATCAGCCACCGGCCCAATAATGACGCCATGAGCCGACAGTTTCAGTTCAGCGTTAAGGGATTGCTAGCCCACCTAGCGCTAGTCGCTGTTGGCTGCACCTGCCTTCAGTCGAGCGCCAACCAACGATGGGCTTGGCAGAGTGCTTGCCTCATCGTGGGCACGGCCGCCGCCTGGGGCGGTGCATGGGGCGTTCTCAGGGGCAGACCGGTCCTCTTCGCGGCGGCGGTCGCCGTAGCGATGCTTCCTCTGGTGTGGCTCATATACGCCCACAAGCTCTAAGGAAAGCCGCCCCCGTTTCTCAGGCCCAGCGCGCAGCCAAACAGGAATTGCGCACCACCCCGTTTTTGCCTCGCTTGTAAATCGCTGACGGCCGACACGAAAATCGACAAGTTTGCGCGTTGCCGTCAGCTTAACCACACCCGCCGAACTGCGTTCGGTCGATGAAACCGAATGCAGTTTGCCGCAGCACGCCGAGCGGCGGCGAGGCGCCGGCCCGATCGGCGACTTGCTGCCGGCAGTCCTCACCCGCTTGAACGTGAAGGACACCGTCGTCTCGACGACATCGTCGGAGGTCATCCCGCTGCCACGAGGCCGACCCGAAGAAGCCCGCTGTATGATCTCGCCGTCCAAAACGCTATACTAGGAGGCGCCGTCCCTGCATCCATCCTGCCGAGGAGTCGTCGCAATGACCTACACCGCAAACCGACGTCAGTGCCTTCAGACATCCGCCGCGGCCATCGTGGTATTGGCGCTAGCGGGAACGATGCAACTGGCTTCGCGCGCCGACGAAAAGGATCAGGGGCCGGTGCAGAAGAAGGTGGCAACGGAAGCGTCGACGAAGGATTCGGGGGAGCTGCGGAAGATGGCGATTAGCGTGCGGGATGAGCAGGGCCGGCCGCTGTCCGGGGTAAACGTGCATGCCAGCGTGTGGGAAATCGAACGGGGTAAGAATCGATTTCCCAACCGAGATTACACGACGAATGAAATGGGTGTGGCCGAGATCGAGATACCGCGCCGCTTATTGATTTTGCGAATTTGGCCTTCTAGAGACGGCTATGTTCCCCAGGTTATCGGCTTCGAACAGGGAACGCACGACGAAGGTCGACTGATTCCCGATGCGTACGATTTCACGCTCCAGGCAGGCCACCGCCTGAGCGGATTCGTGGTTGACCTGGACGGCAAGCCGATTGCCAACGCCCGAGTCCAAGTCGAAGTTGAAGTCGACGAGCGCTCTGGGGGTGCCAATCCCAAACCGATCATCAGCGGTTGGCTGGAGGACGCAGCCATCACTGGGGAGGATGGCCGCTGGGAAATCACGAACGCGCCGGCGCAAAGAGAGGGCACGGACTACGAATTTCGCCTGCAAGTGACCCATCCTGAATTCGCTGGCGATACGCGTTGGGGAGAGCTGCAAGAGGCACAGGGAATCACGACCGAGCAGCTTCGCGCCGGCACCGCGAAACTGATACTCGATCGCGGCGTGTCGTTTTCGGGAACGATCACGGGCCCCGACGGCAAGCCGGTGACGAAGGGGCTGGTAATTTGGAACGACCGCCCCTACTGGGCGCAGGGAGTGAATGAGACGCAAATCGACGAAGCGGGCCACTACGAGACCAAGCGGCTCGCGCCTGGTAAGTATCCCCTCACCGTATTGGCTCCTGGTTTCGCTCCAGAACGACGGATGATTCAGGCGAAGCAGTCGCAGGAGCATTTTGATTTCCAGCTCGATGCGGGCCATCCCATCAAGATCCAACTTGTAGACGCATCCGGTAAGCCGGTCCCCAAAGCCTATGTGCAAATTGGCGAGTGGCGCGGAACCGAAGCGATCTACAACCACAAACATTCGAACGTGCCCGACTCGGGCATCCCGCGCAGCGCCGACGAAGACGGCGTGTACACCTGGGACTGGGCGCCGGCCGATGCCGTGGCCTACCGCATCATCGCCCAAGGATATGACGTCAAAGAGGTGACCCTCGTCGCGAAAGACAAGCCGCACCGCGTCCAGCTCGCTTCCGCGATCACGATCTTTGGGAAGGTCGTCGATGCGGCATCTGGCGAGCCAGTCGAGCTCTTCCGGGTCATCCCCGTCAAGGCGTTCCGGCCCGACTTTTACTCGACCGATTTTCAGGCGGGAAGTGTCGCCGAGGGAAAGGACGGCCGGTACAGGATCGAGATAGACAGCTATGGGGAGACGGGCAACCGATATCGCGTGAGGATCGAGGCCGAGGGGTATCGGACGGTGCTGGGGCAGAAGTCGCTTGCTGTGGGCGATGCGCCGCTGGAAGAAGATTTCAAGCTGGAAAGGGCGACGGCCCTCGAAGGCACAGTGCTGGATCCGAACGGCGAACCCGGGGACGGGTTCACCGCGGCGGTTGGAACGCCGACCGTGGCAACTCAGTTTGGCCTCGAAGGTGCTGATACAAGCTTTGGCATCGGCTTCGACGTGCGGGGGAGCAACACATTCAAGCTGCCAGCCACGTTCGAACCAAGTCGCATTCGGGTCTTCAATCAATCGGGATTTGCCGAAGTCTTGCGCCAGCCCGATGAACCGATCGGAACCATCGCTTTACAACCTTGGGCATCCGTGTCGGGCCGTCTCGTGCAAGACGACAAACCGGTTCCGAACGAATGGATCTATTTCCATCCACTGGCAGAACGCGCATTGACGGAGGCCCGCTTCCAAGATTCATTTACGGCCAAGACCGACCTGGACGGACACTTCCATTTCGACCGCTTACCGCCCATGAGCGGCGCCGTCCACGCCTATCTCGGCCCGTGGCGGGATTCCGTGCTGACTTCGAGCAAATCGGTTCCCCTCGATTTGAAGCCGGGCGATCGCCAGGAAGCGACGTTGGGCGGCGGCGGCGCTACGATCGCCGGACGCGTCGTGGCTGCCGGCAGAAACAACGATACTTTGAGCAAGAACTGGTCGCTCAACTACCTCGTGAGCCGCACGAGCGGGGTCGACTATCCACGCGACGCCGAGCCGCTGAGCTTCGATGCCTCTGGTCCCTTACAGGAAAGTTGGCTGCGACAGCCCGATTTTGACGACTGGCGGGCGACGCGAGAAAACTACTTCGTGAAACTTGCCGAGGATGGCCGCCTGCGGATCGTCGGCGTTCGGCCCGGGGAATACGACCTTCTCATTCAACTCTATGAACAGCCGTCGGGCTGTCTCGTCGAGACGATCGGCGAGAAGGTCATTCCGGTAACGATCACCAAGGACCAGGCTTACGCCGGGGAAGTCGTGCTGGGAGATATCGAAGTTCCCTGCCGCACCGGTCCGCGCATCGGCTCCGATATGCGGGCCTTCAAATTCACCGATGCCGAGGGGCGCGTGCGACGGGTCGACGACATGAATGGTCGCCATGTGCTGTTTCACGTGTGGGCAAGCTGGTGCAAGCCGTGTCTGGCGGCAATGCCTGAATTGAAAGCGGCTGTGGATCAACACGCCGCGGATTCACTCACGGTCGTCGGTTTGAACATCGACAAAGACGCTTCCGCCGCCAGAGCGCTCTCGCAAAATGACGGGTGGAGCTGGGCGCAGAACTACCTCGGTGACGACTCAGACATGATGCGTCAGCTAGGGGTCAGTTCGGTGCCGGCATACTACCTGATTGGTCCGGATGGCAAGCTCATCGGTTCGTCCAACACGTGGGAAGAAACCGAAAAGCTCCTCAGCGACGAGCTCCGATAGGCCGTCGGCTTCATTCGGACGGTGTATCTTCGCGAGAAACACGCCAAGGCCGGACGGAACTTTTCAGCGAGGCACAGCGTCCAAACGAGAAGGGTACGCATTAGCACACTCCAAGTATTGATGGATAAGATCACGAAATGTCATTTTGTCCACGTTTGGAACAGCAATCGCTACACCTAGAGGGCAGGCGGGATTCCGGCCAAAATGGCGGGCGGATTTCGGTCGTTGGTCGCCCGTGGTCCGTTGTGCGTGGCCCGCGGCGGGCAAAGCTACGCGCGGGCCGCCTCAAATCAACCTTTATAATAGCGTGACCTTGCTTGGCAGCCTTCCAATTTGCGACCGGGAGGACCACAAGATGTTGTGGTTGGCCGCGGCCGGACCACAAGATGTGCCAAGATGGCCAACTGCCAACGTTGGCAACCTTCCAACTTGCTTGGCAACCTTCCAACTGCCCGCGTGCGGAAACACTCCAATAGCAAGTTGGCCATCTTCGAAGGTGGCCACACGGCGCTTGTATAAGCGGATGTTGATGCGTTCGGTCGCCGACGCGCAAGGCTCTCCCAGGCAAAAGGTTTCGGCACGCCGACTGCCCACAGCGCCCGATTCGCCACAAGCGCAGGCTTCCAACTGGGCGCCGCGCCCAGTAACCGTAAGGAGGGATCGTGGCTTTCGGTTCGGCGTCTTCCCTTGCTCAAGGACGCACGACGAGATATTGGTGCGTCGGTGCCATTCGGGGTTCAGGAACGAAAGCAGGTGCGCGCGGCGCGCACCTGACGGAAAGGAGTGGGCCCCCGTGGTGGCTGGTCGAGGTTGCGGCACAGTCTGGGTAAGGATCAATCTCGCCTTTCCGGCCAAGGGAGCACGTGGGCGCGGCGGGCCCAGGTTTCCCAGAGGGAAGCCATGCGGCTGACGCGTTCCGGTTCGCGGGCCGACAGGTCGTTCAGCTCCGTGCGATCGGCTTCCATGTCGTAGAGCTCCCAGCGGCCCTTTCTGCCTTTGGCGACCAGCTTCCACCTGTCCATCCGCACGGCGCGGTTCCCCTCGTGCTCCCAATACAGCGCCTGGCGATTGAGCGGCTGGCCCTCGAAGGCCGGCACGAGGCTCGTGCCTTCCGGGGGACAGATCGACTCGCCGTGGGCCTGGCGCGGATAGTTCGCGCCGGCCACGGCCGCACACGTGGCCATGATGTCGATCAAGTGAGCGGGCTGGTGCTCCAGCTCGCCGCCGCGAAAAATGCCGGCGGGCCAGTGGGCGATGAGCGGCGTCGAGATGCCGCCCTCGTACACCCAATGCTTGTATTCGCGAAACGGCGTGTTCGACACGTTCGCCCAGTTGCGGCCATAGGAAATGTAGGTGTCGGCCGGTCCCGGCATCACTCCCTCGCCCTGACGCACCGGAAACCCGTCGCGCGTCCGCTTGGGAATGACCGCCGCTTCGAGCGCGTCGGCGGGCAAAGGCGGCAGCGTCGGTGAAGGGGGCCGGGCGGCCGGCGGCGCGGCGGCCGAGCGGCCAATGGCCTCGGCACAGCCGCCGTTGTCTTGCATGAACAGAACCAGCGTGTTGTTGAGCCGGCTGGTCTCTTCGAGATGATCGACGATGCGGCCGACGCCCCGGTCCATACGGTCGATCATGGCCGCGTAGACTTCCATGGCCCGTGTTTCCCAGGGCTTGTCGCGCACTTTCTCCCAATCGCCGGCCTGGGGAGAAAGCTGCCAGAGAGGACTGATCAGCCCGGCTTGCTTCAATCGCGAGAGCCGCTCGCGCCGCAACGGGGCATAGCCGCCGTCGTACTGACCGCGATATTTGGCGATGTCGTCGGGCAGCGCGTGCAGCGGCCAATGGGCGGCCGTGAAAGCGACGTAGAGGAAGAACGGCTGGCCTTCGTGCGCGGTGCGGTGGTCGTCGAGAAAACGAACGGCGTGCTCGGCGATGGCGTCGGTGTAGTAATACTGCTGGGGTTGATAGAGCTTATCGGCGGCCGGCGAGATCATTGTGTTGTCGCGCACCAGCGTGGCCGGGTCGTAAAAGCTGCCGGCGCCGGTGATGGTGCCGTAGAAGCGGTCGAAGCCGCGTTGCAAGGGCCAATTGTGCTTCGGTCCGCTGGGCGCGGTGGCCTTGGTCACGTGCCATTTGCCGGTGGCATAGGTGGCGTAGCCGGCGGTCTTGAGCACTTGGGCAATCGTCAGGCAGTGCGAGTTGAGATCGCCGCGATAGCCGTCGAGTCCTTTATCTTCCATCATGTGGCCGATGCCCGCCTGGTGCGGATAGAGGCCGGTCAGCAGGCAGGC
The DNA here is from genome assembly GCA_035533075.1 of Pirellulales bacterium. Taxonomy (NCBI): domain Bacteria; kingdom Pseudomonadati; phylum Planctomycetota; class Planctomycetia; order Pirellulales; species Pirellulales bacterium. The sequence goes on from DATLUO010000063.1 coordinate 63,480, forward strand.
ACGGGTGGGGCAGCACCGGCCGGTGTTATAGAACTGCGTGAACCGCAGCCCGCCGCCTCCCAGCCGATCGAGGTTCGGCGTATGGGTCTCGCCGCCGTAGCAGCCGATGTCGGAGAAGCCCATGTCGTCGGCGAGAATCACGACGATATTCGGTTTCGGCGGCCCGGCGATGGCGGCATTGGTTGCGGTCGCCAAGGCCAAGGCGGTTAAGGATGCTCGAATCGAAGTTAACATAGCTGCGCTCACAAGGCTCTCAATCATAATCGACGGGCACCCTCGACGCGACGACGCTTTCCGGATTCGTCGGCAAGCAGCAATCGGCGAGGCAAACGTCGGGGCACGGCGGCATCAGACCAAGGGTGCGCCGCGCACTGCCGGGCTCAAGCCGTTCGCGCGCCAGCTCGCGGACCATCTCGATGAAGCCCGGATGAACGCCGACGGTCGCGGCGCGGACGAAACCCAGCGCCAACCCGTCTGCCACCGCCTTGGCCTGCGTGTCGAGATCGTACACGACTTCCAGATGGTCGGAGATGAACCCGATGGGCACGACCACCACGTCGCGCACGTTCTCGGCCGCCAAGCGGCGCAGCTCGTCACAAATATCCGGCTCCAACCAGGGCTGCGAAGGCGGTCCGCTGCGGCTCTGATAGGCCAGGCGCCAGCGGTCGTGGCCAAGTGAATCGCTCACCAGACGACACGCCTCGGCAAGCTGTGCCTCGTACTGGCAGCGCTCGACCATTGCCTGCGGAATGCTGTGCGCGGTGTAGATCAAGGCAGCGGTTGCCCGGCGTTCAGGCGGCAAGCGGTCGAACGCTTCGCGCACCCGATCGCTCACGGCCGCAATGAAGCCCGGATGATTGAAGAACCCGCGCAACTTGTCGATTTGCGGAGCACGATCGCCGACGGCGCGCCAGGCATCGGCGATATTCTCCAGGTATTGCCGGCAGCCGGAATACGAGCTGAAGGCGGAGGTGACAAAGGCCAGGGCCCGGCGCACGCCGTCGTCGGCCATGCGCCGTAGCGTGTCGCTCAGCAGTGGGTGCCAATTGCGGTTGCCCCAGTAAACCGGCAGCTTGGGACCGGCCGCGGCGAAGCTTTCTTCCAACGCGCGAATCAATGCCCGGTTCTGCTCGTTGATGGGGCTCTTGCCGCCGAAGTGATCGTAGTGTCCGGCGACTTCCAGCATCCGCTCGCGCGGCACCGGCTTGCCGCGGAGCACGTTTTCAAGGAAGGGAATCACGTCCTCTTTGCGCTCCGGGCCACCGAAGGAAACGACGAGCAGCGCGTCGTAGGCAGGCTTTGCGGCGTTCTCCATACGAGCGACTATTGTCCCAGCCACGATCGAGAATACTGTTTATCTTCATACTCCAACGCTTGCCGCGCGACGCGCAGTGGCCGGAAGGCGTCGAGCATCACCGCCAGCTCGTCGGTCCGTTGCCGGCCCAGCGCCGCTTCGACACGGCCGGGCTGCGGACCGTGCGTCAGCCCTTCGGGGTGCAACGTCAGCGAAGCATATTCGATTCCTTTGCGGCTCATGAACTCGCTGTTGGCGTAGAACAGCACTTCGTCGCTCATCACGTTGGAGTGGTTGTACGGCACCGGAACCGCTTCCGGATGGAAATCGAACAGACGCGGCACGAACGAGCAGACAACGAAATTGTCGCCGGCGAACGTTTGGTGGACCGGCGGCGGCTGGTGCAGGCTGCCGACAATCGGCTCGAAGTCGTGGATCGACAGCGCCCAGGGATAATAATAACCGTCCCAGCCGACCACGTCGCAAGGATGATGGTCGAGGACCACTTCGGTGAGGGCGTTGGAGTGCTTGACGATCAGCTTGAACTCGCCCACTTCGTCGTGGACCGGCAAGGAATCGGGCCGGCGAATGTCGCGTTCGCAATACGGGCTGTGTTCCATGAACTGACCGCATTGGTTCACATAGCGGGCCGGCGGACGGATTTGTCCGGCGCTTTCGATCACCAGCAGGCGGGTTTCGCCCACGTCGGGCACCAGCCGATAAAAAATGCCGCGCGGGACAACCAGGTAGTCGCCCGAACGGAACGCCAGATTGCCAAGTTGCGATTCGAGCACGCCGCTGCCTTCGCTGACAAAGATCAGTTCATCCCCTTCGGCATTGCGATAGAAGTAATCGTCGGGATCGGCGGGCCGCACGATCGACAGCGCCACGTCGCGATTATAGAGGATGGGCGTGCGCGACAGCGTCGAGCCGGACGACGGCGGCACTTGGGCCAGTTGAAAGTGCCGCATGCGCAACAGCGGATCGGCGTCGGCGTGCCATTCGAGGCGTTTGAGCAGCTTCGTCATGACGATGCTGGTCGGCGGCCGCAGATGGTACAGCAGCGAGGCGATGCCGGAAAAGCCTTCGCTTCCCATCAGGTGCTCGTGATAGAGCTGCCCGTCGGGCCGCCGGAACTGCGTATGTCGCTTACGCGGGATTTCGCCGAGTCGGTGGTAGATCATCCAAGTGGTTAGTGGTTAGTGGTTAGTGGTTAGTGGTTAGATATTTGTGGCTGGTGGTCAGTTACGTGTGCTTCGTCGCCCCCACGCAGTTCATTATCCACTAACCACTATCCACTATCCACTAACCACTACAGGTTCCCCCTGGCTGCCTGGTCGCGCTCGATGGCCTCGAACAACGACTTGAAGTTCCCTTTGCCGAAGGCGTCGGAACCTTCGCGCTGAATGATTTCGAAAAACAGCGTCGGCCGGTCTTCGACAGGCCGCGTGAATATCTGCAGCAAGTAACCCTTCTCGTCGCGGTCGATCAGGATCTTCAGCCTCCGCAGCGACTCGTGGTCTTCCCGCACGTCGCCCACGCGGTCCCAGATCAGATCGTAGTAGGCGTCGGGCACGCCGAGGAACTCCACGCCGTTTTGTTGCAAAACCGAGACGGTATGAATGATGTCGCGTGTGCTCAGCGCGACGTGCTGCACGCCGGCACCGACGTTGTAGTCGAGATATTCTTGGATTTGGCTCTTGCGTTTGCCGGGCGCCGGCTCGTTGATGGGGAACTTGATCAGGTTGTCCGGGGCGGCCATCACCTGGCTGCGCAGGGCCGAAAACTCGGTGGAGATGTCTTTGTCGTCGAAGGTCATGAACTGGTGGAAGCCGAGCACCTTGTTGTAATAGGTGCCCCAGTCGTTCATGCGGCCTCCTTCGACGTTGCCCACGATATGGTCGATCCGCTCCAGTCCCGCGCCGGGCGCCGGCTGCCGGCGGACGCGATAGCCGGGCAAGAAAGGCCCGTTGTAATCGGCCATCGAAATGAAGGAGTGCAGCGTGTCGCCGTAGGCGCGGATTTTCGCCCGGCGGATGCGGCCATGTTCGTCGGCGCGGTCGTAGGGATCCAAGGCGATGTGGGCGCCCCGCGACACCGCTTCGTGGAACACCGCGTCGACGTCGTCGACGAGAAAGGCGATGTCCAGCACGCCGTCGCCGTGCAGTCGCAGGTGCTCGGTCATCGGATCGTCGGGGTGCAGCGGCGTGCTCAGCACCAGGCGAATCTGGCCCTGATAGAGCACGTAGGAGGCCTGTTCGCGGACGCCCGTTTCGGGACCGGCGAAGGCCAACTGCGAGAAGCCGAAGGCGTGCCGATAGTAATAGGCCGCCTGTTTGGCGTTGCCGACCAAAAGTTCGACATGATGGATTGCCTTCAGCGGCAGCGGTCCTGCGGACATGGTGCCTCCTTTCGCACCGGGCGAGTGTTGCGCGAATAGCCCTGCGCTTATTGTAGGCGCGCCGGCGAGTGACGGGGAGACTGCGTTATTTGGCCGCCGCGGTTTTACCGAAATGCCGGTCGGCGAAATCCCAAAACGCTTGCCAGTCGAGCAGCGTCATGGAGTGCTTGCCGGGACGGATGAAATAGCCGAGGCGTCCGCCGACCAGCTTTTCCAGCGGCGGCATGACGTCGGTGCCCAGCCCTTCGACGCCCAGGAAGCGATAGACCGGATCGGCCGCCTTGAGCACCTGGAATTGCCCGGCCGGATTGGCCCACTCGTCTTCGACCGCGTTGGCGAACAGCACCGGACGCGGGGCGACCAGTGCCACCAGCGAGTGCTGATCGAACGGCAGCCGATCGACTTGGTCGTTGAACTCTTTGAACGTGCCGCAAAACCAGTGCGGAAAGCGGTCGTTGATCTGCTTGACCGATTCGCCGACCTTGCCGCGGCTGGGAGCCGTGCCGCCGCAACCGGCTTGCAACGGAATGGCCAACGCAATCCGTTCATCCATCGCCGCCGCCAACAGGGCGGTCTTGCCCAGCCGCGAATGTCCCACGACCGCAACCCGCTGGCGATCGATATCGCTATCGGTCACCAGATAATCGACCGCCCGGCTGATGCCCCAGGCCCAAGCGGCGATGGTTCCCCACTCGTGCGGCCCCGGCTGCGTTTGCCCGGCCTTGAAATAGTGCGGATGGACGCCGTCGCTGAAGTCGGGCTTGTCGGGATCGACATCGCCGCAATAAAAGGTGGCCACCGCATAGCCGCGATCGACCGAGCCTTCCAGGTTCCAGACGCCGGTCTCCGTGCCCCGACCGGCATCGGTCGCGCGATGGTCTTCGGCGCCGGGCGTATTGTCGGGCATCCACGCTTCGGGCAGCGCCACGTTGCGATCGGTAACGAGCGCATGGTTGCCGTGAAAGTTCGGCCCCACGAAGACGGGCGCCGCTCGTACACGGTGGTTGGGCACCACCAGCAGCAGGTGAATCGCCGGAGTGCCTGACGGGCCGAACGAAATCGTCACTTCCTTCTTCGTCGCCTTGCCGCCGAAATAGTTGGCGTCGACGCGTTCGACTTTCGCCGAAACATTGTCGGGCGGTGCCGGTGCCCGACCATACATATAGAACTCGAACAGTTGCTTCAGCTCCGGCCGGCGCTTCGCGCGCCATTCTTCGGGCGTCGCCACACGCCGGCCGTCGAACATGACCAATGGGTCCGGCAACGCCGGTTGTGAGCGAAGCTCGCTGACCGGTGGAAACTCGGCGGAGGCGGAGGATACGGTCATCGCGGACAGAACGAGGCCAAGACAAACTAGAGAGCGGTGCATTATGTGACCTTTCGGCACGGGCGTGGTTGCATCGCTTTGCGATTCTCGCTGCCGCTCATGCCGACGTCAAGCGAATCATGCGGTCCGCGATTTCAGCAGGCGCGATCGGCGAAGCAGCTTGAGGGCCACGATCAATGGCACGCCGAGCGTCGCCAGCCACGGCAGCGCCTCCCGGTTAACAGGATTTGCATTCCCCATCAGTAGAGACGCGGCAATAGCGAAATAATTCCCCGCACCACTACAAGCTGCCCGGCGAAGGCCAGTTCTTGTACCGCCGCAAACAAGATGAATCAAAGCGGGGCACCATCAGCCTGGTCGAAATCGATCTGCTACGAGAGGGCCAGCGAGTCCTCTGCATTCCAGGACCGAGGAGCCCTCCGGCGGGCGGAATCGTTGAAAAACGCCGGCCCGGCGCTAAATTCGCATAGTGGTGCGAAATCTGTACAATAAGATAAACTGGGAAGTCCAGGCAGGATGGATGCTGCGTGCATTTGCACGTTGCCCAGTGCGGCAAGCGGCGTGAGGCCGAAGATTGCTTGCGTTTTCGAGCTTGCTGTCGGCTTGGGACAACACCCAAGTGACTTTACAACAAAGAGTTACGTCGGAGCGTCGCGTTAATGACAGTACGACCAGAGCAGGATTCGCGGATCAGGAACATCGTCGTTTTGGGTGGCGGCACGGCGGGCTGGATGGCCGCCTCCTATCTGGCAAGCCAACTCCAGGGCGGCGTGCGGATCGCGGTGCTTGAGGCCCCAGCCATCCCCCGAATCGGCGTCGGCGAGGCCACGGTTCCCAATCTGCAAAAGGTTTTTTTCGATCAGCTTGGCCTCGCCGAGCGCGACTGGATGCGCGAGTGCAATGCCAGCTTCAAGGTGGGCGTGAAGTTCACGAACTGGTGTACGGCCGGGCCCTCGCAGCCGACGCCCCGCCGGCTGCGGCACGGCAACGACCAGTTTTATCATCCCTTCGGCATCTTGCCCGACTGCGACCGCGTGCCGCTCTCGCACTACTGGTTCTTGAAGAAGCACCGCGGCGAGACCGACGAGCGGTTCGACTACGCCTGCTTCCGTGAACCGCCACTGCTGGATGCGAAACGGTCGCCGTGCTGGCTGGATGGCCGCCCGGCGACGCGCTATGCCTGGCATTTCGACGCCCAGCTCGTGGCCGCGTTTCTCCAGCGGCATGCCACCGGCAAGCTCGGCGTAGAGCACGTGCAAGACGTGCTCAAGGACGTTCGCTTCGACGAGCGCGGCCACATCGAAAGTTTGCTGACCGAAGGCGGACGGTGCCTCAAGGGCGATCTGTTCATCGACTGTTCCGGCTTTCGCGGCCTGTTGATCAACGGTGCGCTGGGCGAACCGTTCATCGACATGAACGACCACCTGCTGTGCGACAGCGCGGTGGCGACCCCCGTGCCGCACGACGATGCCCGGCATGGCGTCGAGCCTTACACCTCGGCCATTGCCATGCAGGCGGGCTGGACCTGGAAGACCCCCATGCTCTCGCGGTTCGGCACGGGCTACGTCTATTCCAGCCAGTTCGTCGGTGAAGACCAGGCCGTCGCAGAGTTTTGCCGGCTCTGGCGTCTCGACCCGGAGAACACCCCGTTGAACCGAATGCGCTTCCGGGTGGGGCGCAACCGCCGCTCGTGGGTGAAAAACTGCGTCAGCATCGGGCTGGCATCCTGTTTTCTCGAGCCGCTGGAATCGTCGGGCATCTACTTTATCTATGCGGCGCTTTACCAGTTGACGAAGCACTTCCCCGACAAGCATTTCGACCCCACGCTCGTCGATCGCTTCAATCGCGAGATCGAGCTGATGTTCGACGACACGCGCGACTTCATTCAGGCCCATTTCTATTTTTCGCCGCGCGTCGACACGCCGTTTTGGCGGGCGAACAAAGAGTTGCGGCTGGCCGACAACATTCGCGAGAAGATCGCCACCTACAAGGCAGGACTGGCCATCAATCCGCCGATCACCGACGAGAAAACGTATTACGGCAATTTCGACGCGGAGTTCCGGAATTTCTGGACCAACGGCAGCTATTACTCGATCTTCGCGGGCCTGGGATTTGTGCCCGAACACCCGTTGCCGTTGCTGCACTACCGGCCTCGGTCGGTTGAGAAAGCCGAGGCCCTGTTGGCCGACGTAAAACGGCAACAACAGGAACTACTCGGCACGCTGCCGAGCTGCTATGAATACCTGTGTCGCTTGCACGGACGTGAACCGGCCCAACAGGCCGCTGGTGCAGCGGAGAACGAATTGCCACCACTTGCGCCGGTCGAAACATCGGGTCTGGGCATTGAGGTGCCGGGCGCGCAGGTGTAGGGTGGGACCAGCGAGCTTGCGAGCGCCGGCCCACCGTCATCCACGTCGCCAACGGTGGGCCGGCGCTCGCAAGCTCGCTGGTCCCACCCTACGTTCGTTGCCAAACCCAGCCCTCTTCTCAGATCGATCTTCACCACGGCCGGCAAATCCAACGCCGCGCTGTTCCGCTTGCGGAGCAAGCGGGCTACGAGCGCGTTACACTGTCGGGCATGGAAATTCTCCTGCTTCTGCTGCCCATCGGCGTTGTGATGCTCGTGGCGCGGATCGGCAAATGGATCCTGAATCCGTTTGAGATCGTTGCCCGGCGTTACCGGCGCCCGACGCAATTTACGATCGCCGACTTTCTCAGCCTGATGTTTCTGCTGCAACTGCCCATGGACGCCGTTCACTCGCTGTTGCGTGGCGCCCCGCGCGACTTGAAAGTGCCCCTCGATCTAGCCGGGTGGGTTATCTGCGCATTGATGTGGTAAGCACGGTCACGGCTTTCTCCCTTCGAGTACGCCGCAGTGGACCAGCGTGTGTACGATGGGCTGCGGATCGAGACCCGACTCCACCAGCCACTCGCGATATTCGGCGGCGCTGTAGGCCCGGCCTTCGGTGATGCTGAACAGCGCGGCCGAATACAGGGCCACCGGCAAAGGGCCGCCGTGATTGTCGTCGAGAAAGACGTCGTGAATCAACAGCCGCCCGCCCGATGGCAACACTGCCGCGAAGCGGGCCACCAACCGCCGACATTCGGGCACGTCCCAGTCGTGCAGCACATTGGAGAGCAAGAGGCAATCGGCGTCATCGGGCACGGGATCGGAAAACATGTCGCCCGCCCGGCACTCCAGACGGTCGCTCACGCCATAAGCCTCGCCCAGTTCGCGGGCCACTTTGAGCACCTCGGCCCGGTCCCAGACGACGGCCCGCAACTTGGCAAACCGACGCAACAAGGCCACCGCATACATCCCGCTGCCGCCGCCCACGTCGACCAACAGCCGCGCGCCGGCCAGCGAGAGGCGCTCGGCCAACACCGGGGCCACGTTTTTCGCGCGCCCCGCCAGAGCGAGCGTGAGATGTCGGGCGGACGCCTCTTCGTCCATCGCCGAGCGGACGCCTTCGCGATAGAGGTACGCCACGCCCGACTCATTTTCGGCCGTGCCCGGCGGGCGGTTGGTGCGCAGCCGCTCGACCATGGCCAACACTCCGGGAGTTTCGGCCGCCAGTCCCACATAGGCGCCGACGTCGAACTCGGCGCCCGGCACCAGATGTTCGCGAGCGACGGGCGTCAGCACGAGTCGGTGTTGCTCGTCGGCGGCCAGCAGGCCCATGGCCCGCAGAGCGGTGAAGAGCACGGCGGCGGGCCTTGGTTCCAGGCCGAGCTCGCCGGCCAGCGCTGCGAGCGTCATCGGACGCTCAGCCAACCTTCCGAAGACGTTGAAATGAGCGACGGCCGCCGTCAGCAACTCGGTGCCGTAATTGCCGCGGAACGCTTCGAAGATCGGCGTTGGGTCGGTGGCGGGGACTGGAAGCGGCATTGTAAAGGCAGAAGGCAGAAGGCAGAAGCATCAAGCCAGAAACGGGCGACGGCAATCGTTTCTGCCTTCCGCCTTTTCTACAGCGGCTGCCGCGGCAGTTGTCGCGGATGCGGAGGCGGCTCGCTGGGCGGCAGCGGCTCGCCCGACGCGGCCCAGTGCTCGCGCTCTTCGTCCGTCGCGTAATACCGCAGCCAGACCTCCGGATCGCCGCCCGCATCGGCACAGTCCCAGTGCAGGTAGTGCTGCGATGAATGGATCTTCTTCTCCGGCGAAGGAAGAATGTCGCGGTAGATGACGCAGTAAAGCTGCCGGTCCGAAAGGTGATCCGTAAAGTCGAGCACGATCCGTTTGTCAAACAGCTTGTGCATGACGTTGGCCAGCGCGAGGTGCAGCGCTGCGTCGTCCAAAGAGTCGGGATGGGCGATATGCAGCTCCGGCTCGAACCACTCGGCGATGGGCACCACGGGCGCGCGTTCCCAGGCCAACATGCTGGCCAGGTACTCGTTCTCGACGGAGGTCGGCAAGTCTTGAATATTGAGCCGCGTAATCGACTCGTCGAAGTACGGCTCCAGTTCGTCGCGCAAGCGGGCGTTGAGCAGAAGATGATCGACGTCGTCAGAGCGGCTGAAGCGTGAATCGGACATGCGGGCCATTCCCAGAACGATTGCCAAACGGAGAGTACAAACTTCGACTGTACCAGCCCTGGCCCGGTCCACAAGCCACTTTGACCCCAGACTTTAAGAAATTCTCGTGTGGCCGCCGTTGCGGTCGTTACGATCGCGCATCTCAGCCACCGCGGCCTGAATCCATCTGAAGCAAGCTCAGCGTGATGGCCCGAAAGACCGCTTCCACTTCCTCCAACTCGCGGTCGTCGGTCTGCCAGAGGATAAGCAGCGTGCCGTCGGCGGTGCGGCAGCTTCGCACCACCGCCGTATTCGTCAGGTCGAGACAATAAAAGTTGATGTCGCAACCGACCAGTTCGACCTCGGCCACCGTCTCTGCCACGGCTTCCGCATCGAGATCGTCGTATTCCTGCTTCATCGCCGCCAAGACCGTGTCGACAAGGTCTTGCGGGGCCTGCGAAGTCGGATGGACCATCACCGACCAGAAGGCGCCGCCCGGACTGTAAACCGATACCGACCGCTCCCCTTCCAGCGCTTCGCCTTCATCCAGGGTCCACGTGTCGGGATATTGAAAGTTCAGCCCGAGTTTTTGATAGATGGCGGGCATACGGCGACCCCGGAATAGATTGACCCCGACGGGATTTGAACCCGTGTTGCAGGCGTGAAAGGCCTGTGTCCTAGACCAGGCTAGACGACGGGGCCGGGCAGTTGGCGCGCCGCACGCGCGCCAGTGGGGTGTATAATGGGCCGCGGTACGCGCCGTCAAGTGGCTGACGACAGAACGGCCAAAAGAAAGACACGGAAGCCGCGCCGATTTGCGGTTACCTGGAGGGGCGCGCTAACTCGACGACGGTTCGCTGGCCGTATCGGCCCCCGTGGGTGCATTGCCAGCGGCCGCATTGGCCGACGTGCCGTTGGAGCCGCTACTGGCGCGGTGGATGGCGTCGTAGACCTCACGGCGATGGACGGGCACCTCCTTCGGCGCTTCGACCCCCAAACGGACCTTGTCGCCGCGGATCTCAACCACGACAATCGTGATGTCGTTGTTGATTACGATGCTCTCATTTTTCTTACGGGATAAAACCAACATCGCCTGATTTCCTTCGCTTCGTGTCTTGGCCTTCCTTAGTCAGCCTTCCTTAGGGAGTGTCCTCCTTGGACCTCAAAAAGGGCGAACAACTGGTCCATCTCCATGGCACCCCGGTTTTGCCGTTAGCGGCACTACCGCGCCCCCGAGCGCGCAGGAACTTTCCTCATTTCACTTTACGTGCTGGCAACGGGGAGTCAAGCTAACTCGCGACGTTGCGGGTGCGTTTCGTGCGACTTTTTCCCGCGTTTGGCACGCAAACTGGCGCATTCGCCGCAGTCGATAGGCGTGGAATAGCTCGCAAGCGGCAGGGTTTTTGCAAGCATCTTCGATCGCAACCTGTTGCTGGTGAAAAGGATGCGTCAATCCGCTTATACCGGCGGCAGACCAGCTTGCAGCCCTTCACCCGGCGTCGGCCCCGCCCTAAATCGCTGAGGCGGCCGCGTTGCCTTCCTAGCACGTGTGCGATCGTTTTTTGGCCCGGAAGTGGACTTTGGCTGCCAAAAAGGGAAAAGCCAGCTCAGATTGTATTCAGATTGTATTCTACCGCGCGATCGCAGGCAGGGGGTTTTGAATCAGTTGCAAAGGCCGCACAAAGCCGGCGGTTGGGGCAGAGACTGGCCACACGACACGAAGCGCGAATCGTAGTTCAGCCAGAGGGAGCGCTTGGTCCTGGGTCGATTGATGGATCGATCGCAAAGGACCGGGCGGTGGCTGGGGTGCGGCCAAGCAATGCCCGGTTTTGACGCGCCGGGGCATCGCTTGGCCGCAGAGCGTCTCCTCAAACCAGGCTAGGTCTGGCCAATCTCTGCCCCCAGCCACCACCTGCCACCCATCAAGTCCCGCCGCGCCGCACCGCGTGCTTGCGAATCGTCGCAGAAGCGCGACACGAAAGCGCCATCGAACCGATTGTCGGCGCGAAACAACTTCGGATCGCTTGCGGCGGAGAATTGCCTGCCTATAATTCAGCGTACAGCGGCTCACACGTCCGCTGTGTTCCGCTTCTTTTCCTCTCGACGTTTCTGGGTTGCCCCTCATGCTTCAATGGCTTTCGGATATTTGGGTTGCGGTCAAAACGGTCGCACAGGGAATGCTGGTCACGCTGCGATACTGGCTGAAGACCTATGATCCGCAGCGCAAGACCTTCACCGAGCACTTCGAGTATCCCGAATTGCCGGTGCCCGTGGCGCCGCGATACCGGGGGTTCCACCGCTACGACCTGACGACGTGCATCGCCTGCGACCAGTGCGCCAAGGCCTGCCCGGTCGATTGCATCTACATCGGCAAAGAGCGGGTCACGCAGGGCAAAGGGTTTCGCGTGACGGGCTTCACCATCGACTATACGAAGTGCATGTTTTGCGCGTTGTGCGTGGAGCCGTGCCCGGTCGACTGCATCTTCATGGGCGCCACGCACGACCTGAGTTGTTACAGCCGCGACGGCTGCATTGTCGACTTTTCGCGTTTGCCGGTCGAGGTGGCCTGGGGCCGGGCGACTCTCAACCCAACGGTCGTGGCGAGCTCCAAGGTGATCGCGGAGCCGGTCCACGGCGGGCCGAATCAGTAGCCGTCCTCGGTTGGCGAGCAGGAACATCAGATAGGCGATTGCGAGGAATTGAGCGATGAGTGGCAACCCTTGGAAGAACCGCAAAGTCTTTACGGTCGAGCAGGCGAATACCGCTTTGCCCTTGGTGCGGGCCATTGCCGCCGACCTGGCGCAGCTCTCACGCGACGTCATCGAGCGACGCGAGCGTCTTTCGTTTTTGGCCGGTGGCCGAGAACGGGACAAACGCGACCTCTACGGCGAAGAGTTGGCGCATGTCGAGGAAGAGTTGCACCGAGACACCGAACGGTTGCAAGGGTATGTTGAAGAGTTGCGCGAGCTGGGTGTCGAACCGAAGAACGGGCCGGAGGGCCTGATCGACTTTCCGGCCGTGATGGACGGCCGCCCGGTCTATCTCTGCTGGAAGCTGGGCGAGCCGGAAGTGTTGCACTGGCACGATCTCGACGCAGGATTTCGCGGCCGTCAGCCGCTGACCGCCGATAGCGCCGCGGGCGCCGGCACTGCCACGGGCGAGGGCGGCGAAGGTTCAAGTTCGTTTGACAGTCTGGAGGACTGACTTAGCCGCCGAAGACCTACGCGAGAAAGCCGCTCCGCACAACATTCTGCCTGCAAAGCTCGTCGTTCAACGCATCGTCCAAGGCCAAAAGTTCCCGCAGCGCGGCCGGCAGATCGGCATCCAGCAACTGCTTTTGGTATTGCTGCTGGGGCTTGTCGCGGCGACAGTAAAAGGCGTGAACGGCCGTTCGTGGGCGGGAAGTCCGGTTCGCCATTCCGCCGTGCCAAAGATGAGCGTTCATGACGATCACCGATCCCGCCGCACCCGTGACGACGCACTGCCGCGGGTGGTCGGCCAGGGGATCTTCGAGCACATCTTGGGGCAGGCGGTTGAAGCGATGAGAGCCAGGCACGACGCGCAACGCGCCGTTGTCCTGCGTGAAGTCGTCCAGCATCCAAACGACATTCGAGACCCAGGCGCCGCGCCGATCGGGCAAAGCACCCATGTCGCAGTGCCACGGCTGCGGCTTGTCGCCGTGCGGGTTGGCCGATCGGGCATTCAAGCTGCTCAGCTTGACGCTCCCTTCGAGCACGTGCTCGACCAGCGGCAATACGACAGGATGCAGGACGATCTCGCGAAAGACGTCGCCTTTATTGACCAGGTTGGCCAGCCGTCGGGCGCCGGGTTCGGGTTTGAATTCGGATCCCGCGGCCGCGCCTTCCAACGCGAACAACTGCTCGACGCCGTCGCGCAGCCTGCTCTGCAGGTCGTGGCCCATCAGATTTGGCAGCAGCACGTAGCCCAAGTCATCCAACTGCCGGCACGCTTGCGTGTTGGTCATGATGCCTTATCCGCGTCCGAGCACCCAGAAACCGGGGTTTAATGCTTGTCGTCGCGGAACGGTTTTGTCGCAGCCTTCAACTGTTCTCGGGCCGCCTCGAGCTGGGTCTCCGCCTCGACGATGGAATCGACGAGTTTCTCGCGCTCTTCGCCAAGCGACTGAGCCTTGGCTTTGAGTTTTTCCAGCCGGTCGATGATTTCAGCAAGTTCGTTTTGCACGCCGAGGCCCCTCCTTCAAATTGGAGCCGGCAAATTGGCACGGACTGGCACTACACGGCCAGCGCAAAAACAGCATAACGCACTCGTTTTGTCTTATCAAGTGGCCCGATCGCTCCCAGCCGCGCATCGTAACTCTGGCTGCCGGGTCCGTCGCCAATCTGGTAGTCTCGCTCACCATTTCCATTATACTGCACGCGCTTCGTCCTCGCCGACGCAGCGCCGAACCCCTTTCCTCGCAGGTCGAAATCACGGACCTTGGATTGGCTCGCAAAAATGATACCAAAGGCAAGGGCAAGTTTCATGAACATGGTCAGTCATCAGCTTGTCGAGCAGTGGCGGACGCGGTTGGCGGCCTGGCAGCAGCGGCTCGATGAAGGTCGGCCGCGGCCCTGGCTGGCACGCGCCTACGTGCGCGTGTTGTCGTACCTTGCTAAGCCAATATGCGCCGTATGTCGCAGGCGACGAGCCGCTGGAAACGATCGCGTCGCCTTGACACCTCGCTGCGGCACCTTGACCAGCGCATCGCCTATTGCCGCATTTCCGTGCCGGATGGCCAGAACGCTTGGCTCTTGTGGCGGGCCGCGGCCGAAGCCGCAGTTGCAGTCGAGAGACCCGAACAAGACTGCGATGCGGAAAGCTGTTCATGCTCGCTGCTGCTGGTAGCACTTTGGTCGACGGGCTTGCTACTTCGCGACCTTCCCGTCTAGCCGGCGGCAGGCGGCTCGGCCGGCGCCAAGCCCAGCACCTCGCGCACACGAGGCTGCACCACTTCGCCGTCGCGGGTGACCAGCGTCTCGCGGACGATCGGATCGCTCAGGTCGAAGTTCAAGCTGCCGTCTTTGAGCAAATGGCAGAGCAGCGCGGCGACGTTGCGCGAATACATCTGGCTGGCGTGCAGCGGGACGGTCGAGGGCAGGTTCGTGGGGCCGAGAATGGTCACGCCGTTTTCCACCACGGTCTCGTCGGGCCGCGTCAGCTCACAGTTGCCGCCCCGCTCGGCAGCCAGGTCGACGATTACCGAACCGGGCGCCATGGCCCGCACCATCTCGGCCGTCACCAGCACCGGCGACTTCTTGCCGGGTATCGCCGCCGTGGTAATGATCGCGTCGCTGGCCGCCACCGCCTTGAGCATCAACTCACGTTGCTTCGCATAGACGCTTTCGTCGAGTTGCTTGGCATAGCCGCCCTGGTCCTGCGCGCCGGCCGTTTCCAGCGGCAACTCCAGGAACTTGGCCCCCAAGCTCTGCACCTGCTCCTTGACGGCCGGCCGGACGTCGTAGGCTTCAACCACCGCGCCCAGCCGCCGGGCCGTGGCGATGGCCTGCAAGCCCGCCACGCCGGCGCCCATCACAAATACTTTCGAGGGCGAAATCGTGCCGGCGGCCGTCATCATCATGGGCAACAGCTTGCCCAGCGTCGTCGCCGCCAGCAGCACGGCTTTGTAGCCCGCGATCGAAGCCATCGACGATAAGGCGTCCATGCTCTGAGCACGAGTGATCCGCGGTATCAGCTCCATGGCCAAAAGCGTGCCGCCCCGCGCCGCGATTTGCTGAGCGGCCGATGCGGCCACCAGCGGATCGGCAAAGCCGACGAGCACCTGTCCGTGCCGAATCAGCTCCAGGTCGGTGACGCCGGCCTCCAAATTGGCGCCCAACGTGCGGACCTGCGGTAGACAATCGGCGAGGCGAAACACCTCTGCCCGGTCGGCCGCCAGGCGGACGCCCTCGCGTTCATAGGCCGCGTCGCCGTAGCCGGCAGGGACGCCCGCGCCCGGTTCCATCACCACCTCGCAACCCAGCTTTCGCAGGGCGGCGACCGAACCGGGCACGAGCGCCACGCGCTTCTCGCCCGGATAGTTCTCTTTGACAATGCCGATCATCATGGCCATCAAGGTACGACGGACAGGCCGGTTTTGCAAACTGCTACCTGCGGCGGCGTTTGCCTGCGCCATTCCCACTGGCTTTCAATTCAATGTCCGTCACCAAGCTCGCTGGTCCCACCCTACACGCCCAGATACTCGGCGAGCGCTTCCTGCCAGGTCGGCATGGGCGGGCCGCCCAGGGCGTGATACTTGCCCGTGTCGAGCACGCTGTAGGATGGGCGTGGCGCTCGCGCGCCGTACTCGGCCGTGGTGATGCGTTCGATCGTCACCGTCAGCCCGGCCAGGCGAAAGATTTCACAGGCGAAATCGTGCCAATTCGTAGCGCCGCCGTTCACCACGTGATACGGGCCAAAGTGCCGGTTTTCCAGCAGGAACAGCACGGCCCGGGCCACGTGCGGTACATAGCTGGGCGTGCAATGTTGATCGGCCACCACGCGCAGGTGCTTTCCCTGCCGCGCCAGCCGGAGCATCGTCTCGACGAAGTTGCTGGCGGCCGTATTGGGACCGGGAAGAGCATACAGCCCGCACGTCCGCACGATGATGTGCTGTTGCCAACTCCGTGCCTGCTGTTCGCCTGCCAGCTTGCTTTGCGCATAGACGCCCTGCGGCGCGGGCGGGTCGTCCTCGCGATAGGGCGCCGTGCGGCCCACATTCTGCCCAAAAACATAGTCGGTGCTGATCTGGACCAGCGGCACCTGCAGCTCGCCGCACGCACGGGCAAGAAAGCCCACGCCCTCGGCGTTGGCCTTCCAACATTGCTCCGGCTGCTCTTCGGCGCGGTCGACCTGCGTGTAGGCCGCGGTGTTGATGACGGCCTCGGGCCGCAGTTTGGCAAGCGTCCGGCGCACCCGTTCGGCAGCGGTGATGTCGAGGTGCGACCGGTCGAGAGCCGTCGCCCGGTTGCCCAAAAGCCGACAAAGTTCGCGGCCTAATTGCCCGCCGGCTCCCGTTACGGCGATCGTCATGGATACCGCTCTACTCGCTGCGAAATCGCACTTGCTTGATTGCCGTCGGATCGCTTTTCGAGGGCGCGTGCCACTCGAGCGTCGAAACCTGTTCGCCGTCGTCGCCGGCTTGCTCTGCTTCGCTTTCGTCGGCAGCCTGCGGGCCCTCGTCGGAACCTGGCTGGTCCGCGTCCGGGGTCAGGCCGGCATCGGAATCCGGCGACAAGTCGTCCATCTCCAATCCCGGCCGAGGTTCTTCGTCGGGCGGGGGCGCCGGCGTCGGCTCAGGACCAGACTCGTCGGTTGCCGCACCCGGCTCGCCCGCGGGTTGTTCATCGGCCCGCTTCATGGCCGGGTCGCCGCCGAGCACCGAGTTCTTGCGGTACATAAAGTCACCGCCCTGTTCCGGCATCGGACCACAATAATCGTAGTTGCCTTGGCAAGATACGCAACCGGTGAAGACGCAAAAGCAAAGTGCCACGATCAACCAGCGTCGGCGGTACATCGAGATTTTCTCCCCTCCCGGCAGAAGCGATCTTGGGTAGAGACGAGCCGTAGCGATATATTCGTCCGAACAATCCGCCCAACCAGCATCTTTTTCCAGCGAAATTGATCGCCTCGGCAAATGATCGCGTCCGATTCCCTTCGCCAAATGCCGCAGAAATCCCCGACAAGCCAGATTGCGCCCTCGGCCCACCGCGCGCGGAAGTGGCTCAGCATTGCCGCACTGGTCTTATTGACCGTTTTGCTGCGAGTTCCGGGCATCCAGCGGCCTCTGGTGGGGCATTATGCCACCAAGAGCGCGATGTACGCCATGATGGCGCGCAATTGGGCCTTGGGCCGCGCCCCGTTCTGGCTGCCGACGACCGATTGCCTGGCCGGCGGCGAGCGAGGGTGGCACCTGCTGGAAATTCCGCTGGCAGCATACTTGGCCGGGGCGGGATGGGCGGTCTGCGGCGGCCCACTCGATCTATGGGGCCGGTCGGTCTCGATCGTATTCAGCGCCGGGGCAGCAGTGCTGTTGTATCTGTTGGTGCGTCGCTGGCACTCGGACCGGGCCGCCTCGGTCGCGGCGCTCGTGTTCACCTTTTCGCCGGCGTCGATCATCTTCGGCCAAAGCTTTATGCTGGAACCGTCGGTCGTGTTCCTCATGCTGGCCACGTTGTGGTGTATGGAGAACTGGCTGGAGGGCGTGCCGGAACGCCACGGAGCGCGTTCCCTAATCGGTTTTGCCGATCAACACGGGCAATGCATTGAGCGTAGGGTGGGACCAGCGAGCTTGCGAGCGCCGGCCCACCGATGGCGACGTCGATTACGGTGGGCCGGCGCTCGCAAGCTCGCTGGTCCCACCCTACATCGACTCGCGCCGACGTGTTGCTGCCCACGCCGCGCCACGTGGTTTGCGCTCGCTACGATGAGCCTGGCCATGCTGCTTTGTTCCAAGATTTACATGATTGTCATTCTGCTGCCGTTGGCGGCGAAGGCCGGGAGAAAGTGTACGGATTTGCCAGCGGCCCTGCGACGGCGATGGTCGTTTGCCTGTTTGGCGATGCTGGCGATCGGCATTCTGCCCGCCGTTGCCTGGTGCCTGTTGGTGCTGTGGCTGGCGTCGTCCGACCATGCCCTCAGCTCGCGGGTATTCGACTCGCTCCGTCACAGCGGCGCGGTGCATCACGTGCCCAGCGCGATGCTGGCCAGTCCCGATTTTTATTGGCGACTGCTCGGCAATCTGTGGGGCGTCGGCCTGACGCCGGTTGGCGCGGCGCTGGCCGGATTGGGCCTGTGCAGCCGGTCGTCGCGTCGGCACTTGAGCTGGCTGGCGGCCATGGCCCTCTTGGTGGCGCTATTGCCCGGCAAGTTTTTCGAGCTGCATTATTACACACTGATCCTCGTGCCGGCATTATCCGTGCTGGCCGGCATCGGCTGGGAAGAGTTGGCCGGCTGGATTTCCGGGCGAGTGGCTCGTGGCACGAGTCACAAAGCATTCGTTGCGTCGGCCTGCATGCTGGCTGGGATTGCGTGTTCGTTGCGGTTGGCCATCGGCCCGGCATTCGTCACGCCGCGGGAAGACCGCGCCGTAACCGTTGCCGCGGCCGCGGTGCGAGAGCTATCGGCCGAGGGCGAGCCCGTGGCGACGCTGCATGGTGCGGGACCGGATCTACTCTACTACTGCAATCGGCCGGGCTGGGCCTTATCGGCCAACGATCGCCGCTTGGAGCAAACCGTCGACCGCTGCCGACGGCAGGGCGCCCGTTGGCTCGTCGTCGCCGACTTGGCCCCGATCGAAGCGAATCCGGCCCTGAAGGCCGTCCTGGGGACTCTTCCGATGGTTCGCAATGGAGACGACTACCGCGTATATCGGCTGGCAGCAAGTCCGCAACGCTTGGCGCAGCAGCGCCCCTAAAAGCCACCCCCTGCGGGAACAGGGTTACGATGCTCTTAACGCCTCCAGGTATCTGACCACCGCCGCGCGAACGGCACGATTCGACGCGCCCATAAGCTGTTTCAGGGCACGGTCCGTCAATTCTCCGCGTCGGCGCAACAGCGCCGCGGCCTGGATGGCGGTCGCTTCGTCGTAGTCCGCAAGGAGCTTGGCGAGGCGATCGACGTCGCCCGCGGCCTGCCCAACGAGTTCGTGCGCATAGTCGCGGGGGCTCGTATATTCCGATGAGCCGTCCGCGTCGATATAGACCGCTCCTGTCGCGCCGAGCGTGTAGGGCTTCCATTCGGGCGAACCGGGCTGGTACGGCTTCGCCGTGGGCCAATAGGGCTTTGAAACGCCCGGACCGATGGCCACAACAACAAGCTGTACGTCGTGGTGCGGTCTCGGAATTGACCATGTCGATTCGTACTTGACGCCCGCTTGGCCGGTTTCCGGCAGCTTTTCACGGCGAGCTTCGCGGCCATTGACAAACAGCACCACTTCGTCGGCATTGCTCCACGACGGGCCAAGCACGCGGACACGAATGCTCAGCTCTGCGGACTTCGCCGCCGGCACGGTTTCGCCAGGCCCATACCGGCCGTTTACTTCCATGTCCGCCGCCAGACCGAAGCACACCAGTACCCGTCCGGCAAGCAAGCTCTCGACTGCCTCGGCGACGTCGATCTTGCCGGGTTGGTCATCGCGGCAACGGAGATAGGTGCGGGCCTGGCCGACGATCGATCGGGCCACGTCGTGCGAATCGCTGGAGCCGACCGGCGTCATGCGACGGCCGGCGTTCAGCAGCCCAAACCAGTCATGCACCAACCGCCAAGGGTCGGTTTGCAACGCGCCTGAGTTGACAAGTTCAATCGCGTTGGCTTGCAAATCCCATCCGTCGAGTTCTTCGCCCGACAGAGAAACGTGCCGCGCCGGGGCAAAGGGGCGAAAGCCGCCGTGCAAATCGCGTGGATGATTGAGCACGACCACACGACCTTTTTTTGGGTCGATCGCGTCGAAGACGGCCGGCCAGTTGGCGCCGCGAAAATCAATCACCGGACCGGTGGTATCGAGCGGGAAGACGTTGAAGTGGCCAACTCGCGTGGTGACCTCATTGCCAACGACCGGCGTCAAGAAGCCGCTCAAGCCGGTCGCCGCCAGCGCCGGCCGATAATCGATCTGCACGTTGTGGTCCGTGGCGATCGGCAATTCGAGGCCTTCGCCGGCGAGCGTCACCAGGCGTTCGTCGAGAGTCGCGTCGCCGTGCCCTGAGTAGGTCAAGGTGTGAACGTGCGTGTCGCAGCTTACGTAGCCCGGCATCGGCACTTCGCGGCGGATGGCCAACCGAACGGCATGCCGCCGGCCCGCGGCAAGCACGACCTGCTCGGCGTCCACGCCGTATTCGAAGCCGCGTCCCGCATAAACGGTATATTTTCCGGCGGGCAAACCAAATTCGGCCTCTCCATCGGCGGTGTAGATCACTCCCGGCCGCACAGCGAGACGCTTGCTGGACTCCGCACCGATCGACATCAGCGAGCCGTATTCATCGACGACGGTCACTCGCGACGGAATGGGCCGCCCGCTCTCGGCGTCGGCAACCACGACGCTTAGCGTAGCGGCGCGCAGCGCCTCTGCGCGGGACTGGTCGATGAGCCGCAGGTCGCCAACTTCGATGTCGTCGGAGGGCTGCCCGTTGCCTTCGATCGAAAGCTGATTCTGGCCGGGCAGCAGAGCCGAGGAAGGGATTTCCCAAAACGTCGTCATGCAGTTCTCGTCGGTAGGCAGCGAGCCGAGCTCGTGGTCGTTCAGGCGCAAACGCCAGTTTTGCTTCACGTCCCGCTGCCGCAGGCGAAGCGTGTACGGTGCGCGGGCCGGTTCGCCGGCAAAGGTCACTTTCCAGGTCTTGCCCTCCGCCTCTTCTGGAAACTCCGCCCATTCGCGTTCGTCGCCTGAACGGAGATGGTGCATCCGAGCGGCAAGTACCTGCTCGGTGGCCGCGCAAGGGGTCAGGCTGATCGCCAGACCGGAAAGAATCGCGGCGATGCCGCGAGGGACCAAAGCAGCAGGTGGTTTCATCCACGCTCCTATCGCGCCAAGGAAGTTGTTGCGGGCCCAATGATAACATGGGGCGTAAGGGGCGCGGATTGAATAACTTCGCAGTTTGCTCGTGCATCGCGGACGTAGGGGGCCTTCCTAGGCCGTCCAAACCGGGCGACGGCCTAGGAAGGCCGCCCCACGTCGCGTGCGATTGCGGAAGTCATTTAATCCTCGCCCCTAAACGGCCGGTATCGCGAGGCTTTGCGCAGAACCGGTGGCCAACGGCGATCTGGTAGCTTCGCTGGCAAGCTGGCGATAAAATGACGGAGGCATTCTGGGGCGTCGCGACCGGTGTATTCATGGCCCTTCAGTTCGACGGCTCCGCCTCGCTTTTCTACCGTACCCAGCGGCGTGAGTTGCTGCGGATCGGCGGCTTGTCGCTGTTGGGGCTGACCGCCGCGGAGCTCAGCCGCCTTCGCGCTGGTGCGGCGAACCATGCGACGCTCCAACGCCGGCGGAAAAACGCCTGCGTGTTCCTCTTCCTCTTCGGCGGCCCAAGCCATATCGACCTCTGGGATATGAAGACTGAGGCGCCGCTGGAAATTCGCGGCGCGTTCAGGCCGGCGTCGACCCGTGTGCCGGGCATCCAGCTTTGTGAACATTTGCCATTGCTGGCGGGCGAGATGGATAAAATCTGCCTGCTGCGATCGATGACCCATCGCATGAACGTACACGGCCCGGCATGCAGCGAGATCTTCACCGGACGCGAATACTTCGGGCCTCCCACCACCGACCAGGCCACCCGCGAGGATTGGCCCTCGCTCAGCGCCATGACGACGCGCTACGGCGGCACTCGGACCGGCCTGCCGCCCGCCGTCGTATTGCCGTGGTACTTGCAGTTTCCGGGGCAGCCGAAGCGAATTGCCGGCCAGACCGGCGGCCGCATGGGGGAGCAACACAACGCGTTTCTCGTCGAAGGCGACTTTGCTCGCGCGGACTTTCAGATCGAGGGCCTGCAGTTGACTGGCGACGTGCCCTGGCCGCGCATCGCCGGCCGGCGCGAGCTGCTGCGCACTCTGAGATCGTCTGCGGCGTCGGCGGCCGACCCAAGTTCGACGGAAGCCGCGTTCGACCTGAACCGAAACGCCGTTTACTCGCTGCTGGAAACCAACACCAGCGAGGCGCTCGATCTGACGCGCGAGCCGCCCGCCGTGCGCGAGCGATACGGTCCGACGACCGCGGGGCAGAGCCTGCTCATGGCCCGGCGATTGATCGAAGCCGGTGTCTCCTTGGTGACCGTCAATTGGCAGGACGAGACGAAGATCGACGGCGTCAATACTTGCTGGGACACGCATCAAAACAACTTTCCAAAATTGAAGAACCTGCTGTGCCCGATCTTCGATCGCGCCTTTTCGGCCTTTGTTTCCGATTTGGACGGCCGGGGCCTGCTGGAGACGACCTTGGTGGTGGCGGTGGGCGAATTCGGCCGTACGCCGAAGATCGGGCAATTCACTCAAAGCAGCAACACGAAATCGACCGGCCGCGACCATTGGCCCCACGCCTTCACCGCCTTGTTGGCGGGAGGTGGAGTGCGCGGAGGGCAAGTCTACGGTGAGACCACGCGCAACGGCGGCTATGTGGCCGACAAGCCCGTGACTCCGGCCGATCTCAGCGCCACCCTCCTGCATCACCTGGGGATCGACTTCGGCGTCAAGTATGAAGATGACTTCCAGCGTCTGCGACACCGGCTCAGCGACGGTCGCGTGATACAGGAACTGTTCGGCTAGTTTGCCGCCGACGGTCCCGTTGATTATGCTATCAGCCTGACACCAAGCGCGGCCATCAACCGGAGTCTTAACTGTATGGCGAAGGCCAAATCAATCGAGGGCACGACGAAGAGCGACCTTGTTCGCGAGTACCTGCGTTCAAATCCGCCTGCCACGGCCAACCAGATCGTGGCCGATTTGAGGCCCTACGGAGTCTCGCTGGCATTGGCGAAGAAAGTCAAATCCAAGGAAGGTCGCAAACGCCGCGAAGCCGGCCGCAAGCCCGGCCGCGCCACATCAGCGCCCGCGGCCAGACACCAGGCCGGCACCAAGACCGAAGCGATCCGTCAGGCTGCGGAAGGCATGCCCAAGCCCGTTCGGCCGCGTGACGTGGTGGCCGCCCTCGCCGAGCAGGGCATCGAGGTGGCCCGTCGCCACGTGGGCCAGGTACTCAAGAGCATGGGATTGCGACGGCGACGGCGAGGCCGGACGGCAACCGCTTCCGGCACGGCGACGGTCGGCCGACCGGCGACCGTGGCCGCCTCGGCGACTCTGTCGCTCGAAGCGCTGTTGGCGGCCAAGAAACTTGCCGATCAGCTCGGCGTCGACGCCGCCAAGCAGGCTGTGGATGCGCTTGCCAGGCTGAGCTGAAGGCTGCAAGAGGCGAAACAAAAAAGCCTTGCGATTTCTCGCAAGGCTTTCTTCAGTGGAGGCGGCGGGGAGCGGCAAATCCAGCCGCTCACTCGTTGCTTATCCTTTCATGGCAGTGCTTTACGGCGGCTACCTAGCTGGGTCGTGGAAATACTCTCCTTATTGGAACGCAGCGACATCCCGACCCAATGGGATTTCGACGTCTCGTCCGTCAAGTCGCCCGACGCCGCGCTAGGTTTAATTCAATTGTCGGTGCTCCTCTGCCCCGACGACGATTCGGCGGTTTCCGGGCGGGGAGACCTGAGTTATGTGGTCAATGGCGGCTTCGGCTGGACGCGACCGTCCGATTGTCCGGTCGCGGTGCTGGCGGGAATGCATACGGTTCCATTCGACCTGAATGGGAACGGCGTCACCTGCCCGACCGGTCCACAATCGGACGGCGGCCCCACAGACCGGGCGATCTACTTCCAGACGGGGCTGTTCTTCGTCGAGAACTGGCCCGTGGCCTCACAAACTCCCGCATCATTGAACGCTGCGTCAGCCGCCTGCAAGCTGGCGCCCTATGCCGGCGCGGCGGGATTCCTGCGGCTGCCTGCGCCGAGATCCGGCTTAGTCAGCCGGTCCCGGCGGGGACCGCTGGAGGTGTCCCTGACGCATGTTAGCGGCACCACCTGCGGAGACCGTCGATGGGTTGCACCGACACGCATGCCGCGCCTCGCCAGCCGCTCGCTGGATTCGCGGCGTAGCCGCACTGCTGGCAGCCACGCATGCGTTGTTGCTCGGGTGCTTGGCCGTGGTCGCGGCGCCAACGTGCGACGAGCCGTTTCACCTCGCGGCGGGCGTTCGGCGGCTCGAGTCAGCAACGTTCGGTCTCGACTTGGGCAATCCGCCTTTGGTTGGCACGATTGCCGCGCTGCCGCTGCTCTTCACCGAATTGCGGCCTCATCGCTAACGCGACCGCGGCTTGGCGTCTTGACGGGCGCAGCGCTGCTTTGGTCGATCGTTAGCGCCTTGGCCGCGTATCCACACTGTCTATCGTACTGTAACGAGTTGGCCGGCCGGTCCGGCGAGGGTTGGTACGCAATCAGCGTCAACCTCCTGCACGGACTTCCGTGCAGCGCGGCAGACGGAAAAGGGGGGTGGAAAGGAATAACAGCGGGCCAGTATTCTTACTTCCGGGCGTGGCGGCCGGCGGCGCGCGCCGGTTACTCCATCCGTATTTATCACCGCCCGCCCTCGCCATAACCAGTCCGACGCGCCGGATGCGTGCCACGTTCGCGGCCTTACCCGGTAGAACTTGTCGCATTCTTCTTCTTCATTCGGGCCCACTGCCAAGTCCAGACGACCGTCACCGAGAGACTGAGCGCCGCAAAATAGGGGGCCCTCTCGTCACCTTCCAGCGCGAACCAACCTTCCACCGCGGCCGCCACCAAACCCATCAGGGCGACCATCGCCTTGCCCATCAGCGACCAGTACACCATCCGCTGCTGGTGTTTGTCGAGCGCGGAGCGCGCATTGAGGTTGGCGATTTCGCGCATGGCCGACAGATCGGCCGACAGCTCCGGCGCAGGGGCGCGGCGCACCATCTCGCTCGGATCGCGCAGCTTTACGGGCGGCAAAGCTTCGGCCTCCGGTTCCACCGCGGTCTCGGCCACCGTGTCCGCCAGCGACTCTTCGACGGCCGGACGCGGTCGGGGCGCATCCTCCGGGACTGCCGCGTAGCCCGGCTTGCCCAAGCGCGCCATGAGTTGGGCCATATAGGCGTCGATCGAATCCTCTTCGTCCTCGTGGCCCGCGGTCCTCGGCCGGGCCTCGCAAGCGTTTTGCGCGTCGGAGCTTTCTCCCCCCGCCTCGGGCGGTGAGGGCGCATTTCGCTCGCGGTCGTCTTGCTCGTCCGTGTCCGACGACAGGCCGAAGCGGCTGAGAAGATCGGCCGTGCTCACAGAAGCGTCCGGCGAGGGGGCTTCGAAGGCGACTTCAGCCGCGTCGGGCTGGCTGGGCGCCGCAGCCGTATCCGCCGGCGCCAAGAAGCTCTCGACGATCTCGCCCAAGGGCGAAGCCGGCGGATTATTCACCTCGCGTTCCGCCGTCTCCGCCGGCGCTTCCGCTTGCGTGTCGGGTTCTTGCGGTTGCCGCTGCCGAAACTCGTCCCATTGCCGGCGCTCTTCCTCGAACCGGCTTTGGGCCGCCTGCAGCTCATTGGTCAGTTCCACCAACTGCAACTGATCTCTCCGGACCGCCGCTCGCTCTTCCTCGACGGCGCGCTGTGCCGTAGCCGCCTCTTGTTCCAGTTCGATGAGACGGGCCTGCAGCGATTGTGCTCGGTCGTGCCAAGCACCGCGCTCGCTCCCGATATGATGTTGAGCATCGGCCAGCTTCGTTTGGGTGCGTGACAGAGCTTCGGCGTGCCTGGCGGTCTCAGCTTCAAGCTCGACGAGACGCAGTTGAAGCGACTGCTCGCGGGTCTGTCCGGCGGCCTGCTCGTCGGCCAGAAGCTTTTGCGTGTTTGCCAGTTCGGCTTGCGTTCGCAACAGCGCCTCGGTCGTCTCCGCGTCTTGGGCTGTTGCGGCTTCCAGCTCGGCCATACGGGCTTGTAGCGATTCCTGTCGGGCCTGCGACGCGGAACGCTCGTCGGCCAGAAGCGTTTGAGTGTTCGCCAGTTCGGCTTGCGCTTGCGATAGCGCCTCGGCGGTCTCCGCGTGCTGGGCCCTTTCGGCTTCCAGCTCAACGACACGGCTTTGCAGCGACTCCTGGCGGGCCTGCCACGCGTAACGCTCATCGGCCAGAAGCGTTTGGGTGTTCGCCAGTTCGGCTTGCGCTTGCGACAGTGCCTCGGCGGTCTCTACGTTTTTGGCCGTTTGGGCTTCCAACTCAACGACACGGCCTTGCAGCGACTCCTGGCGGGCCTGCGCGGCAGACCGCTCGTTGGCCAGAAGCTGTTGCGTGCTCGCCAGCTCGGCTTGCGCGCGCGATAGCGCCTCGGCCGTCTCCGCGCTTTTGGCGGCTTCGGCTTCCAACTCGACGACGCGGCCTTGCAGCAACTCCTCGCGGGCCTGCCTCGCGGAACGCTCATCCGCCAGAAGCGTTTGGGTGTTCGCCAGTTCGGCTTGCGCTTGCGACAGTGCCTCGGCGGTCTCCGCATGTTGGGCCGTTTCGGCTTCCAACTCAACGACGCGGCCTTGCAGCGACTCCTGGCGGGCCTGCCCGGCAGACTGCTCGTTGGCCAGAAGCTGTTGCGTGCTCGCCAGCTCGGCTTGCGCGCGCGACAGTGCCTCGGCGGTCTCCGCGTGTTGGGCCGTTTCGGCTTCCAACTCAACGACACGGCCTTGCAGCGACTCCTGTCGGGCCTGCCACGCGGAACGCTCGTCGGTCAGTAGCTTCTCCGTGTTTGCTAACTCGGCTTGCGTTCGCGACAGCGCCTCGGCGGTCTCCGCGTGTTTGGCCGTTTCGGCTTCCAACTCGACTATGCGGCCTTGCAGCGATTCCTGTTGGGCCTGCCACGCGGAACGCTCGTCGGTCAGTAGTTTTTGGATATTCGCCAGTTCGGCTTGCACTTGCGACAGGACCTCCGCCGTCTTCGCATGCCTGGTAGTCTCAGCTTCCAGTTCGACGAGGCAGGCTTGCAGCGTTTGTTCACGCGTCTGCCCAGCGGTCTGCTCGTCGGCCAGTAGCTTTTGCGTAGTCGCGAGCTCGGCTTGTGTTCGCGAGAGCGCCTCGGCCGTCTCCACGTTTTTGGCCGTTTCGGCTTCCAACTCAATGACGCGGCCATGCAGCAATTCCTCACGGGCCTGCCACGCAGACCGCTCGCCGGCCAAGATCGTGTCTTGACGCGCCAACTCAACCTGCGAGCGGGATAAGGCTTGCGCCGTCTCGGCATACAGGACCGAGTCTGCCGCCAGTTCCACCACGTGCGCTTCGAAAGATTGCTCGCGGTCTTGCCAGGCCGCCCGTTCTCCGGCCAAGACCTGTTGTAGCTCTTCCAAGTCGGCCTGCGATCGTGCCAAGGCACCCGCCGTCTCCGCGTACAGCACCGAGTCGGCGGCCAGCTCGACGGTCCGTGCTTGCAAGGTTTGCTCGCGCTTTTGCCAGGCAGCTTGCTTCTCGTCGAGAAGACCCTGCACGTTGGCCAGATTTGCGCGCAGCCGGACAACCTCATCACGCGCCTCGGCCAGCTCCGCTTCCGCCACCTCTCGTTCAGCCAGCCTCGCTGCGGCGAATTGCTGGCGCTCTTCGGCGAGGCATCGCTCAACGCCGGCCAATTCGGCCACCAGCCGGGCATTCTGCTCGTGGGCCTGGGCCATCTCTCGGCCACCTAGTTGCCGCTCCGCCTCCAGAAGCCGCCGCACGTCGGCCAGTTGGCCTCCGAGACGGGCTAGCTCGGCCGTCGTTTCCGCCTGGCGGGTCTCGGCTTCCCGCTGTCGGCGCTGCCAGTCTGACCGCTCCGCCTCGTGGTCCGAGATCGTGCGCTGCAATTCCGCTTGCAGACGGCCGATCGCCTCCTCTGCGGCCCTTTGGCGATGGGCGGCCTGGGCGGTGCTGCCACTCGGCAAACCGCTTCGCTCGGCCGGTGGCCTCGATGGCAACACTTCGAAGGACAATGGACCCATCTGCAAAACATCGCCAGGCCGCAGAACCGCATCGTCGAATTCGCGGCCGTTCAGACGTGTCTGGGCTGCCAAGCGTCGCACCACAGTTCGGCGAGCGCCGCGCAGAATAAGGCAGTGCCAGGGCTCGATTCCCTGGCGGTCGAGCCGGACCGTGCAGCGCGGATCGGTGCCGAACGTACACTTCGCGAATTCGACATCGACGATTCGACCGGCCCCCCCGTCGTCGATCATGCGCAACTTGAGCGTATCTGAGGAGCGACCGAGCAGTCCCTGCGGTGGCGAGAGCGTTGTGAGCATCATGGCATAGGCGGTTGACTTGAGAAGCCGACGGCGTTGGGTCGGGGGGACAGCAGGTAACGATTCCGGGCCGGGCACAGCGCGCAGTGCAAGTGCATTGGCTAAGGGCATTTAGCTTACCGGGACCAAGAGGCAAGTTTTGCCGTTGGATCGCCTTCCATCGGCAAAAACTGCAAATTCGGCTGCACATTGGTGACGGGTTTGCCGATTATCGGATAGCGTTTTGCGGCCTGCGGCAGGCGGCTCCAACGCGCCCCAAGTGTCCGGTGAAAAAAATGTTGGGTGGCTCCACGAGGGGCCGCGCCTGGCCGGGACTTGTGACCATAAACCATTGACGGACCGGCATTTATGCGTTTCCAAGCGGGCGGAGTGCTCCGCCCGCCTGGGCAATTTTTTTCCGACCCGATATGGCTTGCTTGCGTAGTATATTGTGGTTGCGGTCGAGCGGGTTCAAAACGGCGGAACCCGTGTGGCGGCAACCTTATGGGAACGGGATCGAGGTGTTTTTCTAGTTGCCGTCGATAGGTCGGGCGAAGAGCGAAGGGGGGCCGAACCCTCGTTGCCGCCCGGCATCGATCGGTCGAAGGTAATCTACATGGCACGCAAAGATGCGATTCACAAGATGCGCGAGATTTTGGTGGTCCGGCGCGACGCACTGCGCAAGGCCCTCGCGGGAGATTTGAGCCTGTTGAAAGAGCTGCGCGAGCAAAGCGCCGGCGACGTGGTCGATTTCGCCCTCGATTCAGCCCAACACGAAATCAATTCGCAGTTGGCGGAGGTCGAAAGCCGGGAGTTGGCCAGCATCGAGAACGCCCTGGAGCGCATGCGCACCGGGCATTTTGGCGTTTGCGAGCAGTGCTCCGTCAGGATTCCCATGGCCCGACTGAATGCCCTGCCCTATGCCACGCTGTGCATCGAATGCCAGCGCGACGCCGAGCGGCAGGGCACGGTGGGCGGGTCGGAAGCCGACTGGGGCCGGCTGATGGACAGTTCGGGCGACGTGGAATTGTCGATCAACGACATTGAAATTGACGTTTCTTGATTCTATTTCGAGACTCAGTCAGAATACGTGGCATGATCAGCCGACGTAATTTGCTCGCGGTGGTTTTGTTTACATGCGGACTCTCCGCGGGCGCGGTCCTGGTGTATGCCGTGGGCCGCGGCCCGGATGAGGATCCGCTGTCGCTGGAACAACGCGCCGAGCTTTTTCAGTCGCTCAACCGGCAAGTCGACTCGCTGGAAGCGCAGTTCAACGTGGTCAAAAGCGTGGTCAAGCTGGTCAGCCCCACGGTCGTGCATATCAAGGCCGAAAAGCCCGACCAATCGACGCGACGCACGCAGCGCGAGTTGATCGAAGAGGCCGGTTCGGGCGTGATCATCGAATACAAAGGCCGCACGCTCGTGCTGACCAACCGGCACGTCATCAAGAACGCCCCGCTCGACAAAATCCAGATCGGCCTGTCCGACGGCCGCGAGTTGCACCCGCTCAAGGTATGGAGCGATGTCGGTACCGACGTGGCCCTGATGGCGGTCTCGGCCACCGCCTTGATTCCTGCCCGGCTGGGCGATTCGTCGATGGTGGAAATCGGCGACTTCGTGCTGGCCGTGGGTAGCCCGTTCGGTCTCAGCCATTCGGTCACCTACGGCATCATCAGCGCCAAGGGCCGGCGCGATCTGGAACTGGGCGACGACGTGGAATTGCAGGACTTCATGCAGACCGACGCCGCCATCAACCCCGGAAACAGCGGCGGCCCGCTGATCAATCTGCGGGGCGAGGTGATCGGCATCAACACGGCCATCGCCAGCAATTCGGGCGGCAACGAGGGGATCGGCTTCAGCATTCCGATCGACGGAGTGATGCACATTGTGCGTCAGTTTGTGGAGCGCGGGCGGGTGGTGCGGGCGTTTCTGGGCGTGAAGCTCGACCAGCGTTTCACCAGCACGGTGGCGGCCAAGATGGGGCTGGCCCGCCGTCAGGGCGCTCACGTGACGGTGGTCACGCCCGGCGGCCCGGCCGAGGCGGCCCGGCTGCAACGCGGCGACGTGATTTTGCGGTTCAACGGCGTCCGCATCGAGAACGACACGCACCTGATCTACGTCGTCAGCCTGACCGACGTGGGCAAGGAGGTGCCGGTCGAGGTCTATCGCAACGGGCAGTTGATGCACGTGACCGTGAAGGTCGGCAACAAGAGCGACTTCCCGCGCTGACCAATCGCCGCGTGCCTGCGGGAATGCGGTCTGCGCGTCAGGCGACACGTTTGTCGCGTCAGCGCGTTGCCAGCGGGCAGGAAACTGCGCGACGCCGGCGCCCGCCGATGCCGCGCGGTGCCGCCGCCGAGCGACCCCGACGTGATCGAAGCGGCGGCCGACCGGCAGATGTCGCACCTGCGCAGCTACGCCGGCGGGTTTCCTCAAGCCGCGATTTGCACTAGAATGCTTTTCGTTCTTTCTTGCTCACGTTGCATACCCATGCGACCTTCGCTTTGCCTAACGGTTCTCGTCTTCCTTGCCTCGCCGGCCATGGGCCAGGTCGTTTCGGAGGGGCCAAAAGACAATGGCCCGCAGCTTTCGCCGGAAAAGTCGGTCGAACAGTGGAAGACCGGGTTTATCGTAGCCGCCAAGTCCGGACCCTGTGGTGACATGCTGGGCAGCTTTACCTTGCCGGTCGATTGGCCCGAGCAGGATGTGCGAATCGTCAAGGAGGATTATTCGCCGCTGGCCCGTGTGAACGAACGGATGATCGCAACGGTGAAGCAAATGGTGGTCACGATCGACCAGCTTCCCGCAGGCGACGAGGCGGCGGTGCTGGCCACCGTCGAAGTCACGCGACATCCGCTGCTGCCGCCCGCTCAGCCTTCCGCCCTGGTAAAAGCAAACCCAAAAAAGTTGCCGAAGGACCTGCGAATGTATCTCGGGCCCAGTCCGAGCATCGAAACCCAGCACGGCAAGATCAAGGCCCTGGCCAAGCGGATCGTCGAGGACGCATCGGGCGGGAGCGACTGGCAGAAAGTCGAGGCCACGTTCGATTGGGTGCGAAACAACATTAAAGTCCGTGAAGAACAGCCGCAGCCCAGCGCTTACCAAGCCCTGCGCGACAAGGTGAGCAACCATGAGGGACTCTGTTGGCTGTTCATCGCGCTCTGCCGGGCCAGCGAAATTCCTGCCCGCACCGTGTGGGTGCCCAAGTATTGCTATCCCGAGTTTTATCTGGCCGCAGCCGACGGAGAGGGCTACTGGTTTCCCTGCCGCGTGGCGGGCGTCCGCGAATTCGGCGGCATCGACGAGCGGCGTCCGATTTGGCAAAAAGGCGACAACTTCCGGGTGCCCGAGCGGCCGCGCCAAGCCCTGCACTATCTGCCGCTCAATCTAAGCGGCAAAGGCGGCAATCCCTCGGTGATTTTCGTCTGCGACCCGTTGGCGAAGTAGGGTGCCCTTCACGGGGTGGACTTTTCGCGGGCTGCGTGGTGCAATGATGTTCCAGGGACATGCGCATTGAAAAACGGCTGGTAGGTAAGGGTGTTGGCCATGCGGCTGAGTTTGCTGATCGGCGGTTTGATCGCGTTGGGTGCGGCGTCGGCTCTCGCCGCCGAAAGCGCGACGGCCACGCCCGCCATCGATTTTAATGGCCAAATCAGGCCGATACTCTCCAACCATTGCTTCCAGTGCCACGGACCGGATGTGGCGCAACGCAAGGCCGGACTGCGGCTCGATCTGCGCGACGAAGCGTTTCGGGCAACCGAGTCGGGCGTGGTGGCGATCGTGCCGCGGAAGCCGGCTGAGAGCGAACTGGTGCGTCGCATCTTTGCCGCCGACGACGAACGGATGCCACCGGCAGACAGTAACAAACGCCTGACCGAGGCGGAAAAATCGCTGTTGAAGGAATGGGTCGCCGCCGGCGCCCCATGGCAGGACCATTGGTCGTTCATCGCGCCCGTGCGCCCCGCGTTGCCGACCGTCTCGCACGCCGGTTGGTCACGCAACGCGATCGACGACTTCATCCTCTCGAGGCTTGACCAGGAGCGGCTGGCGCCCTCGCCGCAAGCCAATCGGCCGACGCTCATTCGCCGGCTGTCGCTCGACTTGACGGGTCTTCCGCCGACGCCGGAGGAAGTCGACCGCTTCGTCAACGACGCGGCCGGCGACGCCTATGAAGAACTGGTGGCGCGGCTGTTGGCATCGCCGCGCTACGGCGAGCGAATGGCCCAAGAATGGCTCGACGCCGCGCGCTTCGCCGACACTCACGGCTACCACATCGACGCCGGCCGCGACATGTCGCGCTGGCGCGACTGGGTGATCGGCAGCTATAACCGTAACCTGCCCTTCGACCAATTCACCATCGAGCAGCTTGCCGGCGATTTGCTGCCGAATCCGACGCTCGACCAGCTTATCGCCAGCGGATTCAATCGCAACCACATGATCAATTTCGAAGGCGGGGCGGTCCCTGAAGAATATCACACCGCGTACATCGTCGATCGCGTGAACACGACGAGCACGGTGTGGTTGGGCCTCACGGTCGCCTGCACGCAATGCCACGACCACAAGTACGATCCGCTGACTCAACGGGAGTTCTATGAACTCTATGCCTTCTTTCATAATGTGCCTGAGAACGGCCTCGACGGACGCAAGGGCAACGCCGAACCGATGGTCAAGGCGCCGTCGCGCGAAGAGCGGCAGAAGCTCGACGAGTTGTCGCGGGCCATCGCCGAGCTGGACCGCGAGCTGGATGCCCCCATCGCCGCGGTCGACGCCGCGCAAGCGGCTTGGGAAAAGGATGCGCTGGAAGTCGGCGGAACCGATGGAAACATTCTCGATCAGAAGACGTTGTCGCAAGACGTGCATGCCGCCTTGGCGGTTCCCTCGGAATCGCGCAATGAGGATCAGCGCTCGGCGGTGCGGAAGTATTTTCGCCGACACGTCAGCAACGAATTGAAGCCGCGGTTCGACGTACTGGCGGGGCTGCGCGCTCGGCAAGCGGATCTCGACAAGGCCATTCCCACCGTCATGGTGATGCGCGAAATGCCTCAACCACGAGACACATACCTGCTCGTTCGCGGGCAGTACGACAAGCACGGCGAAAAAGTGCTGCCGGGCGTGCCCGCCTGTCTGCCTCCACTCGCCGATGGTGCGCCTGCCAATCGGCTGGGCCTGGCCCGCTGGCTGGTCGGTCCGGCACATCCGCTGACGGCGCGAGTGGTCATCAACCGCTTTTGGCAGATGCTCTTCGGCACGGGCCTGGTCAAGACGGCCGAAGATTTCGGCTCGCAAGGCGAACGCCCCAGTCATTCGGAGTTGCTCGATTGGCTGGCCGTCGAGTTTCGCGAGAGCGGCTGGGACGTCAAGCACATGCTGCGGTTGATGGTCAGCTCGGCGACGTACCGACAATCGTCCGTCGCCGCGGCGGAGTTCATGGCCAAAGACCCGGAGAACCGGCTGCTGGCCCGCATGAGCCGATTGCGGCTGCCGGCTGAAGCGATTCGCGATCAGGCGTTGGCGGCCGGCGGACTTTTGGATGGGCGGATCGGCGGAGCGAGCGTCTCGCCTTATCAGCCGCCCGGCTTGTGGGAAGAGCTGATGTCGCGTGAGGACGGAGCGAATTGGACGGCCCAGACGTACGTGCAGAGCCACGGCGCCGATCTCTATCGCCGCACGATGTACACGTTTTGGAAGCGCACCAGTCCGCCGCCGACGCTTTCGACCTTCGACGCGCCCGACCGCGAAGTCTGCACCGTTCGCCGGGCGCGTACCAATACTCCCTTGCAAGCATTGATTCTTCTCAACGACCCGACCTACGTCGAAGCCGCCCGCAAGCTGGCCGAGCGCGTGCTGCGCGAGGCCGGATCGACCGAGGATCGCATGGAGCGAATGTTCCAGCTCGTTCTTGCTCGCCGGCCCAGCGGTCGTGAAGCGGCCGTTTTGCGGAGTATCGTTGAGGAGCAACTGGCGAAGTTTCGTGTGGATCATGAAGCGGCCGTCAAGCTTCTTTCCGTCGGCGAATCGCCGCGCGATGAGCGGTTCGAGCCGGCGGAGCTGGCCGCCTGGTCGGCGGCGGCCAGCGTGGTTTTGAATCTGGATGAAGCGGTAACGAGAAATTAAGCCTCAATCGAAGAAAGCGAATAATGGCAACGTTGTCGCGACGCGCTGTTTTTCCGGAAGGACTGTTGCGTGCCCCGGCGCTGCTCGCGAGCGGTGATCGCCTGTCACAAGCGGAGTTTCACAGAAGATACCTGCAATATCCCGACGACATCAAGTTCGAGTTGATCGATGGCACTGTCTATCTTGCTCCGCCCACGCGTCTGCGGCACGGAAAATGCGCGAGCATGCTGGGAGCCATCCTTGGGCTGTATGAAATGCAAACTCCCGGCGTGGAAGCTGCCCTAAACGCCACGCTTATTCTCGGCCCTGAGAGCGAGCCGCAACCCGACCTTGTGCTGCGCGTTCTACCGAGGTACGGGGGGCGGACGTGGACCGACGAACTTTTCTTAGCCGGCCCACCGGAACTCGTCATGGAGATTGCCTACAATGCCGTGGCGATCGACCTACACGACAAAAAGGACGACTACGAGCGTTGCGGCGTGGAGGAATATGTGGTCGTTTGTCTGGAAGAAGGCCGCGTCCTTTGGTTCGATCTGCCTGGCCGGGAAACGAGGAAGGTGCCAGCCGACGGCATTCTGTGCAGTACGATGTTTCCGGGCCTGCGGATTGATACAGAATCACTGTTTCGGGGCGAGATGAAACGGCCTTTTGACGTGCTCAAGGAAGGACTGTCGTCGCTAGAGCACGCACGTTTTGCGCGGCGTCTTGAGAAAGCGACTCATCCGCGAAAAGCGACGAGGAAGACACGACCTACCCTAAGCAAACGAAGAAGTGGTTGAAGCGCGAGCTGATTGACTGAGGACATTCACGTGCAATTACAAAAGCTGTCGTTCACCGATCACCAGTCAGGCTGGCACTTGTCGGCGACCGAGTTTTTTCCCGACCTGACATTGCTGGTAGGCGTTTCGGGCGTCGGGAAGACCCGTATCTTGCAAGCGATCCGCATGTTGCGTGGGGTTGCCGATGGAAGCGAACGGCAGACCCACTGGGGTCTTGGCTTTGACGTGGATTTCTCCGATGGCCGAAACCTATACTCGTGGGCGTGCCAGTTTGAGACGAGGCCGGCTGGCAACGGTGAGACGTTATTGGACGATGGCCCGATTTTGGCCGACCACATGAAGGGCCCTGTTGCCCGCTCTCGCGTCCTGCGAGAGACTTTAACAGAAAACGGGGACGTGTTGATCGAGCGAGACGCAGGCGGAATTCGCCTACGCGGCCAACCCACACCGAAGCTCTCTCCACACGACAGTGCATTGAAGATGCTCAGCCACGAAGAACGGATCTCGGCGGCGCACCATTGTTTTCAGCAGATTCTGGCAGTTGACCAAAGCGAAGACACGGATGCGTCCAGCGGTATTTTCATTAGCGGCATCGGTGGACACCTCGATCAGTATCCGACCGTCGAGGAGCTTCGCGAAAGCAGACTCAAGACCCTGGTGAAGCTGGCGATTGCTCAGGAGCGGCATCCAAGGTTCTTCGAGAGTATCGCCGCCCAGTTCATGGAGGTGTTCCCACAAGTCGAAGCCGTCCGCGTCAACCGCTTGCGCCTCGTTGAGCCTCAGGAAATACTTTCTCTAGCGATTAAGGAGCGAGGCGTGCGTAAATGGATTCATGAACCATTCATTGCGTCCGGTATGATGCGGACAATCATGCATCTGGCACGGATCGCATTATGGCCTGCCGGCACGCTGATTCTAATCGATGAATTCGAGAATAGTTTGGGGGTTAATTGCATCGACTTTGTGACGAAAAGCCTGGTGGAGCAAAGCCGCCGGATGCAGTTTATCATCACCAGCCATCATCCTTACATCATCAACAATATCAGCCCGGCCCATTGGAAAATCGTCAGCCGCAGAGGTTCTGAAGTCACAACCCAAAACGCCTCTGACCTGGGACTGGAGCAATCGAGCCACCAGGCATTTATCAAGTTGTTGAACTCCGAGGCGTATCAAGAGGGCATAGCGGCGGGATGAACGTTTACTTTCTTGTCGAGGGGAAACGCACGGAGCGGAAAGTCTATCCGGCATGGCTTGGGCATTTGCTTCCTGAACTTCGTCAGGTCGCACAGCCGCAAGATGCGGTAGAGAACAATTACTTTATTATTAGCGGTTTTGGTTATCCGTCGATGCTGCACGATCACTTGCCAAACGCCGTAGCTGACGTCAACAAGTTTGATCGCTACTCGCATCTGGTTGTTTGCCTCGATGCGGAGGAGTTGACCATCAACGATCGCCGTACCGAAGTCATCGAATTCAGCAAGCAACGCCGTTGCCGTCTGCTTCGCGCGGAGCTTCTCGTGATCGTTCAAAATCGCTGCCTTGAAACCTGGTTTCTCGGCAATCGAAAAATCGTGTCCCGATCGCCGCAAAATCAGGCCCTTGGCCGGTATCTCGCCTTCTTTGATGTAACCCGTGACGACCCGGAGCAAATGGGCGTCTACCGGGCTTTATCAGCCATGCCAGTTTTCACGGCAGATACCTTGAAGAGATTTTCGCCGAGCGCGGCATCCGTTACAGCAAAACACGCCCTGGACACGTGATGGAAAAGCACTACCTCGACGAATTGGTTCACCGCGTTCAGGAACGCAGTCGTGACCTATCCAGTTTTCAGTATTTCCTTGAGGTTTGCGAATTGCTTCGAGCGAGACTCTGGATACAGTAGAATCAGGCCGCGGTAGTTTGCTCCTTTAATAATTGAGCGAAGGAAAGAGTTTGTATGACGTTGAATGCCAACCTTGCCCAACTTCTCACTCGCCGCGCCTTCTTCGGCCGCGCGGCCAGCGGCATCGGCACCGCCGCTCTTGCCTCGCTTCTCAACGAGCGGCTGTTCGCGGCGGAAAACGGTCCGTCGCCAAAGCGGCATGGCGCGCTCGACGCGATTCACTTCACGCCCAAGGCGAAACACGTCATCTACCTGTTCATGTCAGGTGGACCGTCGCACATCGACTTGTTCGATTACAAGCCGGCGCTGAAGCAGCATCACGGCGAGGAGTTGCCCGCATCGGTGCGCATGGGACAGCGTGTGACCGGTATGACGGCCGGGCAAAAGTCGTTTCCCTGCGTGGCGCCGATGTTCGAGTTTTCGCAGCATGGGCAGTGCGGGGCCTGGGTCAGCGAGCTGTTGCCAAACGTGGCCCATATCGTCGACGACATCGCCATCGTCAAATCGCTGAACACGGAGGCCATCAATCACGATCCGGCCACCACCTATATCATGACGGGCGCTCAGCAGCCCGGCCGGCCCAGCCTGGGCGGCTGGTTGAGCTATGGCATCGGCAGCGAGAACGACAATTTGCCCGCTTTCATCGTCATGATCTCGCAGGGCAGCGGCAACAAGACCGACCAGCCGATCTTCTCGCGCCTCTGGGGAAGCGGCTTCCTGCCGACGCGGCACCAGGGAGTGCGCCTGCACTCGGGAAACGATCCGGTGCTGTACCTTTCCGACCCGCCGGGTATCGATCGCGCCATGCGCCGTCGCATGCTCGACGGCGTCGAAGTGCTCAACCGACTGGCGGTCGAGTCGTTCGGCGATCCCGAAATCGAGACCCGCATCGCCCAATATGAAATGGCCTATCGCATGCAGGCGTCGGTGCCCGACCTGACCGACCTGTCCGCGGAAACGCAAGACACGCTGGAGGCCTACGGCATCGACGGCGGCGGTATCGACGGCGGCGGCAGCGACGGCGGCTTTGCGCGGAATTGCTTGTTGGCCCGGCGGATGGTCGAGCGCGGCGTGCGTTTCGTGCAGTTGATGCATCGCGGTTGGGACCAGCACGGCAACCTGCCGAAACAGATTCGCGGGCAGTGCCGCGACGTCGACCGGCCCAGCGCCGCACTCGTGGCCGACCTCAAGGCCCGCGGGCTGCTCGACGAGACGTTGGTGATTTGGGGCGGCGAATTCGGCCGCACCGTTTACAGCCAAGGGCAATTGACCGCGGAGAACTATGGCCGAGATCATCACGGCCGCTGTTTCAGCATGTGGCTGGCCGGCGGCGGAATCAAGCCGGGCATCAGCTACGGCGAAACCGACGATTTCTGTTACAACATCGTTCGGGACGGCATGCATCTGCACGACCTGAACGCCACGCTGCTCGAGTGTCTGGGCATCGATCACACGCGGCTCACCTTCCGCTTCCAAGGGCGCGACTTCCGCTTGACCGACGTTCATGGCAACGTCGTCAAGCCGTTGTTGGCGTGAAAGATATGCCATTATGAACCCAATCGCCTTCTTTATTTCGCTGTTCGTGGCCGTGGCGGCAAGCGGCATGGCGGCCGCCGCGGAGCCGTTGGTCGTCGATCTCTGGCCGGGGAAACCGCCGGGCGACGTCGGCATCGAGAGGCAGGAGAGCACCCGCATGTACGAGTCGGCGTTGCTCGACAAGCCGACCAAGCTGATTACGAACGTCAGCCGGCCGACGCTGACCATCTATCCCGCGGCGAAAAACGCGAACACCCGCGCCGCCATGATCATCTGTCCGGGCGGCGGATACCACGACTTGTTTTGGGAACTGGAAGGCGAGGAGGTGGCGGCGTGGCTCAATTCCCAGGGCATGACCGGCATCATTCTCAAATATCGCGTGCCGCGGCGAGCGGGCGACGCGAAGGGCGAGCCGCCGCTCGGCCCGCTTTGCGACGCCCAGCGCGCCGTCAGCCTGGTCCGCAGCCGCTGTGCCGAGTGGGGGACCGATCCCCACCGCATCGGCATCGTTGGCTTCTCGGCGGGCGGCCACCTCGCCCTTGCCACGGCCGCGAATTTCGACAAGCGGACCTACGATCCCGTCGACGCCGTCGATGAATCAAGCTGCCGGCCCGATTTCGCCGTGGCGTGCTATTCGGGCTACTTGAAGGCGAAAGACCAGGACGAACTTTCTCCGAGCATTCACATCTCTCGCGTCCCGGCCGGCATGCCGCCCGTCCTGCTCGCTCACTGCTCCGACGACAAGATCAGCGACGCGGAGCACAGCGTCATCATGTATCTGGCTCTGAAACGCGCCGGCGTTCCCGCCGAGCTTCACGTTTTTGCCAGTGGCAACCATGATTTCGGCGTGCGGCAGAACGAAAAGCTCCCCTCGATCTGGACCGAGCTTTGCGTTCGGTGGCTGCGCAGCTTGAAGTTGTTGCCGCCGCGCGGCGGCCGGTGATGCAGTGAGGTCGTTGAGCGCCTCGATCGCTCGCCGCAAAGGAACCGGCGCGCAAAACAAAAGCGCCGCGCGCGAGGCGCATTTGCGGGGCGCGCCGCATCCAAAACCGGGCCAAAACGAGTCGCCTGCGCAAAACAAAAGCGACACGCGCGTGTCGCTTTTGTTTGCGCGCGGCGGCCCATCAGGGCACTGCGCCCAAACAAAAGCGCCGCGCGCGCGGCGCTTTTGTTTGCGCGCCGTGGCCACGCGGCAGGGTACACTCTCCGTAACACATTGACATATATGGAGTTATGAATTCCATCCAGAAACGGGAGTCGATGTTATCTTTCGTTCCGCGCACGAACGCCCTATCGCGGAGCGGAAGGCGACAATGAATGAATCACCTGGGCTACTCGATGCGGTAGCCGCGCGCTTCAGTGTCGGTGGCCAACATGGCAAACTCTCCGGTCTCGGCGTTGGCCACAGCCCGCTGTGCGATTCGACAGGTTTTACGACATCGCCACGACGAGCGACTCACGCGCCTGCTGGATGAGGACGATAAGTTCGGCGACCATCGTTGATGACGGATCGGATACTTCTCCCGTCAGCAAATGCCATTCGGTCGCAAAGTGATTCGCCCAGCTACGGTGGATGTTCTCGATCAGCAGGTCTTCTTGCCGACCAACTTCGTAGTGAACCTCGTTCGTTTCCGGCAGCGGTGGCAATGGACCTGCGAGGCGATCCTGGCACAGCCGAGACTTGTGGAGAAGGCAGACGATGCCTGCCATTGACTGTGGGTTCATCTCTTGATCGCCCCCCATTCTGATAGTCGATCGCCGGTGAAGCAATCCCTTTGGGCGCGTCGGTCCGACACGCCCAAGCGCGT
Source organism: Pirellulales bacterium (assembly GCA_035533075.1). Classification (NCBI taxonomy): domain Bacteria; kingdom Pseudomonadati; phylum Planctomycetota; class Planctomycetia; order Pirellulales; species Pirellulales bacterium. Next base: position 103,918 of record DATLUO010000063.1, read on the forward strand.
TCAGCAGCGGAGGGCGATGCCACCGCCGCAGGTTGCCGGCGCTGGCAAACCCAAGATCGCGCAACTCGCATCGGTCGATGAAACCGATGCAAGTTGCGGAAGCGCCGCAAACCAACGACCCACGACTGGATGTCGCTTGTCGCGGTCGGTGCGGTTGGCTGCCGAGGGTGATGTCTAGGGTTGAAGCTCAGACCGGTGAAACGATCCGTTCCTGGATCACGCAAGTGCTCAGCAGGACCATCAGCGGCATGTCGTAGGCGGTCCGGAAGCCGTCGTCCATGCTGGGAAGCTGATCGAGCAGCGCCACGACTCGCGATCGGTCGAAGAACGGCAGCGCGTCCAGGGTCGGCCCGCGCAGCGTATCCTGGATGAGCTGGTAGAGCCGGCCGTCGGTGTTCAGCGCAGCCGGGGGGGTCGTGACCGGGTGCTTTTGCCGGGCGTACACGGTCGCCGACAGGACCGGACGCGCGGCCTCGCGCAGCACGTATTTCTCGACCGTCCGGCGGATCTTCTGGTCAAGCGACAGGTCGCGGGCCAGCTCCACGACGTGGTGGTCCAGAAACGGCAGCCGACCCTCGATGGAGTGCGCCATCTCCATGCGGTCGCCCAGGAACGCCAACACATAATTCGGCAGCACCACTTTCGCCCACAAGTAAAGCGACTGATTCAAGGCAGCACGGCCGGCGAGCTGCCCGGCTACGTCCAGGCCCTCGACCAGCTCGCGGTAGGCATCGCGTCCGGCGAACTCGGCGTCGAAGTCGGGCGAGAACAGGGCGCGGAGCTTGTGGGCCTGGGTGGCGCCGGTCTCCAGCCACGACGGCGCGAACCCCAGCACGGCGCGGAGGCCCTCCAGCGATGCCCCCTCGCCGTCGGGCAGCAGGAGACCGCGCGAGACCAGGTTGCGCGCTTCAAGCTGCCCGAGGAGCGTCTCGACGGCACCCGCATCTCCCTCGCCGGCCCCGTGGTCATAGAGCCAGAGATCGCGGCGGAAATGCGGATAGCCAGCCAGGATCTCGTCGGATCCTTCCCCAGTGAGAACCACCTTGTAACCGGCATCCCGCACGGCGCGGCTGAGCAGATACTTGGCCACCCCGTGCGCGTTGATGGCGATCGTCTCGGCGTGCGCAACCGCCTCGGCGAAGTGGTCGGCCAGCTCCGTTTGCGTGATCGGTATCGGGTGGAACTCGGCATTCGCCAGTTCGGCCATCTCCCGCGCGATCGCCGTCTCGTCGTACTCCGGCCGGTCGAAGCTGAGGGTGAACGCTCGGACCGGATCGGAGCGCTGCCTCGCCGCCAATCCCAGCACGGCGCACGAGTCGAGCCCGCCGCTGAGGTAGCAGCCGACGGGCACATCGGCGCGGAGCCGGAGGCGGACCGCCTCATCGAGCGCCCGCCTGAACTCTTCGACGTGCTCGGCATCCGGCCGCCGCGGTCCGGCCCGGTCGGTCGTCGGATAGTCGAAATCCCA